>JAFVBP010000031.1 GCA_017479925.1 Selenomonadaceae bacterium
GTCCAGTTGACGAAATTCGTCCGACGGCGGGGCGATTTTTATTGTCGGGCACTCGACGACTTGCGCGCCCAAAGCTTGCAGTTTCGCGGACAGTTTCGACGCCTGAGCACGCGCACGCGTCACCAAAATTTTTTTGCCGAACAGCGGTCGCACGTCAAACCACTTGAGTTTTTCGCGCAGGTTGACGACTTCGCCGACAACGAAAATCGCGGGCGGCTGAATTTTGACGTTCGGGACTTCGCGCAATGTCGTCACGAAAACTTCTTGCGTCGGCTTCGTGCCCCAACGAATCAGCGCGGCGGGAGTTTCGGGACTTCTGCCGTGTTCGATTAACTTGTCGACGATTTGCGACAAATTCGCGACGCCCATCAAAAAAATCAGCGTGTCGACGGCTGTGGCAAGATTTTTCCAGTTGATTGACGATTCGGGCTTCGACGGATCTTCGTGACCGGTGACGACGGCGAAACTTGCGGCAATGCCTCTGTGCGTGACGGGAATGCCCGCGTAAGCCGGAACCGCAACCGCGCTGGTGACGCCGGGTACAATCTCGAACGGCAAATTGTTTTCGCGCAGGTAAAGAGCTTCCTCGCCGCCGCGCCCGAAAACGAACGGGTCACCGCCTTTGAGCCGCACGACAATTTCGTTTTGCCGCGCCGTGTCGACAAGCAGTTGATTAATTTCGGACTGTTTGAGCGTGTGACGACCCGCCGCTTTGCCGACGTAAATTTTTTTCGCCTGCGGACACAAATTCAAAATTGCGTCATCGGCAAGCCTGTCGTAAATGACGACATCCGCCGCACGAAGAAGTTCCGCCGCCTTGCACGTCAACAAACCGACATCGCCCGCGCCCGCTCCGACAAGGTAAACCATGTGATGACCTCCGAAAAATTTTTTACCGCGCACGAACGCGGCGATAACGTTTGAGTGTTGCAACGTTCAATCGCGTCAACCGGATGCAACGTCACGTTGCCCTCCGAAGATTTTTGCCGCGATTATATTTCGCACGAAAAATTTTTTCAACGTGTAACGAACTCGCCCGACGTGCGTATAAGGCACAGAAAACAAAATCAAAGACAAATTCACAAGCAAACGAAAGGCGGTAATCACCATGACGAACGAAATTTTGAAAGACGAAATCCTCAGCGACGCCGAACTCGAAAACATCAGCGGCGGCAACCGTGACGAGTTGGCACTTGACACGCAACTGTTCAACACAATGGGCGGTCACATCAAAGCTTACGACCTTGACGACATCACCAACACGAACTTCAGAGGCATTGCGGCGAAAATCAATTCGCTGTACGGCAAACTCGGAATTCAAGTTGAATACAACGACTTGGGAGCCAGCTCTTACAAGATTGACGGCAGACCTGCCTCGCGTAACCAAGCTGTTGCGACGGCACTCAACCGCGCCGGTTATCACAACATCGACCCGAAACCGTTCCAAATCTAAATCGGCAACAACGTCACCGCAAACAAAAAATCCCCGTACAAATCAACGGGGATTTTTTAGTTGCCGAAGTCAAGGACGTTTAAGCCAATCGGGTATCTCAATAATCATGCCTGCGGTACTCGGCGGCGGCAACGGCTTTAATCTTCGCGAAACGCCGTCCGCTCCCCAAACGCCGTGCACTTCGTAGCAGTCACGCGGCTTAAGTTTCGCAATGTCAATCAGGCGTTCGACAAGCGGAATCAATTCTTGCCACGCGTTTGGAATTTCACGCCAACATTTGAATTTGCGAACCTGCGCGCCGTAAATTTTTATGTCGTAGTGATGACCGTCAAGCCCGCAACGATATTTTTCGTCGCGCCAATTCGCATTGACGACGGCGTTGACCAAATTCATGTCGTCCGCGTTCAAGTCGACGCTTTGAATCGGCGGCGCGTTCTTTCGCATGAAGTCGGCAAGCTCCGCGCTGAAATAAAATTCCGACAGCGGCATCTTGAGGTCAATTTTGTCTTTATTAAGCTCAACGTATCTTTTTATCAAGTTCCATTGCTCGCTCACGGGACGCAATTCGTAATTCCAAAAGAGTCGAAACGAATTCGGCTCCGTCTCGTGAACTTGAAAACCGACGCCTTTTGCAAAGGCAGGACTTATCGACAAGTCAAGGATATGCCGCAAACTTTTCACGTAAAACGAAAACCAATCTTCGCGATATTCGCCCATGTCAGCGTTGCCCCAAATAGTGATTGACGAATTGTTGAGCCGTGCGTCCGTTGCGTCCCGAATGCGACATTTCCCAGCGCAGACCTTCAAGCTTGAGTTTCTCTTCGTCAAGTTCAACGCCTTGTTTTTTCAACATGCTGCGGATAATTTCAAGATATTCCGCCTGAGTCGGCGCGGTGTAATGAATTATCAGCCCGAAGCGGTCAGACAGCGAAATTGTCTCGTTGGCACTGTCGTCGCGATAAAGTTCGTCTTGATCGTCGCCGCGGTCGCGCCAAGTTTCGCGAATCAAATGCCGCCGATTGCTCGTCGCGTAAATCAAAACGTTTTCGGGACGGGACTCGACGCCGCCTTCAATCGCGGATTTCAAATGTTTGTATTCCGCCTCGGACTCGTCGAACGACAAATCGTCCAGAAAAATTATAAACCGCTTGCTCATGAATTGCCGCAACGTCTTCAGAATTTCGGGCAAGTCGCGCAACTGCGGCTTGGTAATTTGCACGAGGCGCAGACCTTTGGCGTAATATTCGTTGACCAGAGCTTTGACGCCCGACGATTTACCCGTGCCGCGTGCGCCGACAAGCAGGACGTTATTGGCGGGCTTGCCGTCGACGAAAGCCGTCGTGTTGCCCGTCAAAAGTTTTTTCTGGTGCGCGTAACCGATCAAGTCGTCAAGGCGAATCGGCTCGAAATGTTTGATGCCGACGATATTTTTCGTGTCCGCGTCCCAATGAAAAGCCCGATAAGCCGCAATGGCTCCGTAGCCGAAACGGCGGTAGTGCTCGATAAACGTGTAAGCAATTTCCGTCGCGCCTTTGAGGTTGTCAAGTCGCCGTCGCAGTTCGTTGAGCGATTCGTTTTGGATTTCGGCTGTCGGCTTGTAGTCGTTAAGAATTTTGATTTCGCTCGTGACTTCGCCGCGCAATATCGGCAACAAAAGTTCAACGTCGCGTTTGAAAATTTCGCGCAGGCTTTTGCCGATTTTGCCGCCCTGCATTTCAATCGATGTGGAAATTAAATTCGGCTCGTGCGCCAACAGGTAAATCAGATACGTGCGATAAAGGTTGCCGCTCAAGCCGAGATTTTCCGCTCGTTCGACAAGTCGCGCCGCAGTTTGAAAGTCGTTCGCCGTGCCGTTGAAAATTTCTTCGTCAAGCAGGTTTCGGCAAACAATCAGTTCGTGCAAGTTCATGGAAAAACCTCCGGTTTTTAGTGGCTAGTGGTTAGTGGTTAGTGAAAATCTATCAACTATCCACTAATCACTGACCACTGTCTTCGTCAAAGTGAAGCTGTCTAAAATTTCGCCATCGACCGTGCGGGCAAGCAGATTAATTTCGTCCGCGTCAATGTCAAGCACAATGAAACTTTCGGGTTCGCCGCGCAGGTCGGGAAAACTCACGTCGTCAATGTCCGACGGCGGCTCGACATATTTCTGGTCGCCCGCCCGCCCGCAAAGGATGTACGTCGTGCCGTGCGTTGACTTTTTGCGTGCGAAAATCTTGCCGCGATTTCGGTAAGTGTGCAGGTGACCCGTGAAAACCAAATCAACGCCAAGCTCGTCGAACAAGTTCAAAAACTCGTCGGCAATGTCGCCGAAAGTGTCGCGGGCGTAGTCGTAAATGTCCTTGTGCATGAGAACGATTTTCCACGGGCGCACAACGTCGGCGGCGTCGCGTCGAAAAAAATATTTCTGCGCGTCGCGAAGTTTCGGCTTGAACTTGTCCAGCTCGACAAATTGCGTGTTCAAAACAAAAAAATGCGCCGCGCCGTAATCGAACGAATAAAAATATCCGTCGAAGTCCTTCGCGTCGTTCGGCGGCAAGATGAATTGATTCAAGTAACCTTCAGGCAGCGCGTTAAACCAATCGACGCCGTAGCATTCATGGTTGCCCATGACGGGCGCGAACGTCCGACCGCAAAGAATTTTTGTCGCCGCAAGGTGCCACGCCCGCCACTGATAATCGGCCTGCCCGTTGTCGACCAAGTCGCCGCAAACCGTCACAAGCTCCGCGTCGGGGAAGTCTTTGCAAGCCGCGTCCGCCGTGCGTTGCCAAACTTCGTAATGCTCACACTGCGAATCCGCGAAAATTATCATGCGAAAATTGCCGTCGCCCGACGTGCGCAAGTCTTGCCACGAAGTCGCCCGCGTGTCCGCCGTGATTCGGAATTCGTAAAGACTTTCGGGCTTGAGATTTTCCAACGCGCAGGAATAAATTTGTTCGCGACGTTCGACCTCGGCGAAATGCGCGGCCTCGTCGCCGACAAGTTTGTATTCGACGCGGAAACTTTCTTGCGCGTCCGACTGCCACATCAACATTCGCGACGTTCGGCTGTCACGCGTGACGACCTGTCGCAAAAATTTCACCGACGTCAACGGATCGCAATCGTCCTGCGGCGTGTGAAGTTCGTCAAGTCGCTCGGCTTCGGCAAGCTTCGGGAAAAAACTTCCCAAGCCCAACGCAAGCAAAAGTTTTACGAACAGCCGCCGACTCATTTCAGACCTTCGGCAAGCCGCGTGAAAAATTTTTCGGGCAGACGACAAATTTTCCCGTCGTGCGTGAAAACGTTCGTCGACGTGCCTTCGGCCAAAAGTTTTTCGTCGCCGCGAAGACGTATCTCGTAACGGAAATGCATTTTCGCCCGCGTGAGTTCAAGCGCAATCGTCCGCAACTCAAGTTCGTCGTCGAAGTGTGCGGGCGCATGAAATTTCGCGTCGACCTCGATTATCGGGAACAAAATTCCGTCGGACATCATTTCGTTCAAGTCAATGCCAATTGCGCGCAGAAATTCAACGCGTCCCGTCTCGAACATGCGGATATAATTCGCGTGGTGCACGACGCCCATAACGTCCGTGTCGAAAAATTTCACGCGCTCAAATGTCGTCACAAACATCAAAACTCCTCCGTTTCGGCGAAACTATATCACATTGCCGCGAACTGTGCTATAATTGCGGGCGAAATTTTTGGAGGCGATGATTTTGCTGTACCTGTGCGCGACGCCAATCGGCAACCTCGACGACATGACTTTTCGGGCGGTGAACATCCTGCGCGAAGTCAACTTAATTGCCGCCGAAGACACCCGCCGCACGCGAAAACTTTTGACGCATTTCGACATTCACACGCCGATGATTCGCTTCGACGAAAATTGTAAAGCGACTGTCGCCGAAAAAATTCTTGCGCGACTTCAAGCGGGCGAATCGGTTGCCGTCGTCAGCGACGCGGGACTGCCCGCAATCAGCGACCCCGGCGCGGATCTCGTGAAACTTGCCGTCGACGCGGGCATAAAAGTTTCGCCCGTGCCGGGTGCAAACGCCGCATTGAGCGCGCTTATCTGTTCGGGTCTTGACACGTCGAAATTTCTGTTCGCGGGTTTCGCACCGAAGACGCAAAAAAATCGCCGCGACTTTTTGCAGAAACTTTCGACCGTCGACGCGACGATAATTTTTTATGAAGCACCGCATCGATTGAAAACTTTTTTGACGGAGCTGGTTGAAGTTTTCGGCAACCGACGCGCCACGCTTGCCCGCGAACTCACCAAAATTCACGAAGAATTTCTGCGCGGGACACTCGACGAATTGATTGCCGCGCTTGACGAGGTGCGAGGTGAATTTGTCGTTGTCGTCGAAGGTCAAACTCAAACGCAAGTCAGCCCGCCCGTCAACGAAACCGTCGCGCAGGTCGTCGAAAAATTTATCGCTCAAGGTCTCGACAAAAAAGCTGCCATGCGCGAGGCGGCGAAAATTTTCAACGTCAGCCGCCGCGAAATTTATAACGCACTGCTTGAGGAGGACACATGAAAACTTTTTACATCACCACGCCGATTTACTATCCGAGCGCGAAATTGCACATCGGGCACGCCTACTGCACGACAATCGCCGACGCAATCGCCCGCTACAAACGCCTCGACGGTTACGAAGTTTTTTTCTTGACGGGCAGCGACGAACACGGTCAAAAAATTCAACGCACGGCTCAGGCTCAAGGCAAGACGCCGCTTGAGTATGTCGACCCGATTGTCGCCGATTTTCAAGAACTGTGGCGCAAGTTTCACATCTCCAACGACGATTTCATTCGCACGAGTGAGCCGCGTCACGAAAAAGTTGTGCAGGAAATTTTTCGCCGAATTCAGGACAACGGCGACATTTACAAAGGCGAATACACGGGACTTTATTGCACGCCGTGCGAATCGTATTGGACGGAACTTCAGCTCGACGAAAACGGCTGTTGTCCCGACTGTCACCGCCCCGTTGAAAAAGTTTCCGAGGAAGCGTATTTTTTCCGCCTGTCGAAGTACGCCGACAAACTTTTGAAGCACATCGACGAACATCCCGAATTTATCGTGCCGACTTCGCGCCGCAACGAAATGATTAACTTCATCAAGCAGGGTCTCGAAGACCTGTGCATTTCGCGCACGTCGTTTGACTGGGGCATTCCCGTGCCGGACGACCCGCGCCACGTGATTTATGTTTGGTTCGACGCGGTCATCAATTACATCACGCCGCTGATTCACAAGCCCGACATGCAACGTTTTTGGCCGGCGGACATTCACCTCGTCGGCAAAGAAATTGTGCGTTTCCATACGATAATTTGGCCGGCAATGCTCATGGCGGCGAATCTGTCGTTACCGAAGCAAATTTACGGGCACGGTTGGCTCGTCACCGACGGCGACAAAATGTCCAAGTCGAAAGGCAACGTCGTCGATCCCGTGCTGCTCGTTGAAGAATTCGGCGCGGACGCAATTCGCTACTTCCTGTTGCGCGAAATTACGTTGGGGCTTGACGGCAACTTCAGCCGCGACGCTTTGATTCAACGTATCAACGCCGATTTGGCGAACGACCTCGGCAACCTGTTGCACCGCACGCTGAACATGCTCGGCAAGTTCCAGAAACGAATTTTGCTTGCGGCGGACGACTTGACCGACCTCGACAAAAGTTTTCGCGCCGAAGCTCTCGATACCGCGGCTCAATATCGGCGGCTCATGGACAACGTTCAACTTTCGGACGCCGTCAAAGCCGTGTGGAAATTCGTCGGGCGTGCGAACAAGTACATTGACGAAACCATGCCGTGGAAGCTCGCCAAAGACGAAACGCAACGTCAAGCTTTGGCGAACGTGCTTTACAACTTGACCGAAGCGTTGAGAATCGTCGCGATTTTGATTTCGCCGTTCATGCCCGTCACCGCACAGAAAATTTTCAATCAGCTGAACGTCACGGCAGAATTCAAACTTTCGGACGCCGAAACTTTCGGTTTGCTCGAAGCCAATCACGAAGTCGGCAAGCCCGAACAACTCTTCCCGCGAATCGAAGTCGAAAAATCTTGACGCCGCAACGGTAATTCGGCCGTCATGGATGACGGCCGCGCCCGCAGTTGAAACAGGATGTTTCACCTGCGGGCTGCTTTCTTTGGTTACTTTCTTTCGCGCCGAAAGAAAGTAACATAATGCCAAACAATGCCGAATCCGTTGCCAAACGCGAACGATTGCCCGTTTACAAGAATTTTGACGCGTGATATACTTCGCCGCGCAAAGGAGGCAACCACCATGCTTGAAAATTTCTTTGACGGCGGCGCGCAGATCCTCTTGAACTCGATTGCGGTCGTCGGTTTGGCACTGATTTACGCAATGGATAAAATCTATTGACACGCAACATTACGGCAACAAAAAAGTCCGTCGACACAACGTCGGCGGATTTTTTTAATGCGTAATGCTTAATGCGTAATGCGTAATGATTCGGTTCACCACGTCAGAAAAGTGTACGCGCTGAAAATCGTCAAGATCAAAATTTCGCACAGCAGGACGGGCTTTAACGTCGCGAGCAAATCCGACTTGAAATAATCGACCGTCACGATTAAACAAACGTGCGTCGGCGTCAACATCTGTCCCGCGACACCGAAAGCCATCGCCACGCCCGCAAGGTTCAAGTCGCCCGTGCCCATTGCCGCGACAATCGGCATGACAATCGCGACGTGACCTTGGCTCATGCCCGTCAACACGCCGATAATCAGCGACACGCACGCGATAATCACCGCCACGGGCAACGGCGACGCTTGGAACGCCGCGACAATTTCGGTGAGCACGTCCGTCACGCTCAACAGCTGAATGAAGTACAGGATACAGCAAATGTTCAGCGTCATTTTCACGTCGAACGCGCCGAGGAAAATTTCACGCACGCCGACGGGTCGCTTGACAATCGCAAGCACGAAAACCAGTCCGACGATGATTAAGCCCGTTGCCGTCGACGCGTTCAGTCCGCCGAAAACGACAACCGCGAAAACCGCAATCACGGGCAACAGCGCAAGTATCAAACCGTTGCGTTCGTGACGAATTTCAGCCGCCGTCTCGACGATTTTCGCTTCACGCGGAATTTTTATCGGGCGAATCAAAATCAGCCAGCCGACCGCGAACGCCAAAACCGTCAACCAGCACAGGTGGCTGATGAACGTGCCGAAAGTCACGCCCGCGATTGAACACGCCATAATCATGCCGGGGATTATCGGGCTTGAAAACTCGAACAGGTGCCGAAACCAAAAATTAATCGCGGCTTTGTGTTCGGGCGACAAATTTATCTTTGCGCTCAATTCTTCGACGATCGGCGCGGAAAATCTCGCTCCGCCGACCGACGGCAACAGTCCCAAAAACGCGGGCATCGTCGCCAACAAAATTTTGACGTTCGAGCACGTTCGACGCAGGGCTTTGACCATGTCGGTGAGTGCGCCGCTCAACCGCAATTCGATTTCCAGACACATGACGAAGTACAGCGCGAAGATGATGTCGTACGTGCGCGGCAACGTGAAAGTTTCGTAAGCCGCCTGCAACAGCGTCAACGGGCTTGCCGAACGCACAAGCCAGATAAACAGTCCGCTGACCAACATGCACGCGCCGATTGGGATTTTGAATCGCAACAGCACGATGATTATTGCCAGCGCGATTGTCAACAGCAAAAAGATGTTCAACGTCAAGACTTCCTCGACAAAAAATTTTGCGACGATTGTAACGTCAACAACTTTCCGCGTCAACAGCAATGCAGGTGTCAGGGACAACGTGTCGCCGACCCGCAACGGTAATTCCGGCCGTCATGGATGACGTGTCGCCGAATCATTACGCATTACGCATTGAAAAAGACGCCGACTCGCTTTGAAAGCGAGTGAACAATTTTGTTGAACTGTGAACTGTCCGACGTTATCACCGAAGACAACGCGTTGCCGACCGCAAACGTAACCGCCGACCGCAACGGTAATTCCGGCCGTCATGGATGACGGCCGCCCGGGGTTTTTCGCGTGATGCGAAAATCCCGGGCTGTTTTCTTTTGGTTACTTTTCTTTTGCGCCAAAAGAAAAGTAACACAAACCGCGCAACGACAAAAAAGACCCCGACGATTGTCGAGGCCGTTGAAGTTCGATTTGTGATTCACCTGAGCAAAGCAAGCACGTCTTCGGGTTGCTGATTCGCCTGAACAAGCATTGCCTGCGACGTTTGCACGCGGATGTTGTCGGTAGTGTAATTCGTAATTTCGCGTGCCATATCGGCATCTCTCATGCCCGATTCGGAAGCTTTGTCGTTGGTGAAAGATGTCGTCAAATTTTCGGCGGTGTAATCAAGTCGTGCGACGAGTGCGCCGAGAGCCGCCTGTTCGTCAGCGACTTTTTTAATCGCGTTGTCGATAACGCTAATTGCGGCGTTGGCGTCGTCCTTGGTTTTGACGCTGACCGTTTGACCGCCTTCACCGCGCAAACCGAGTGCCGAAGCACGCATGTCCGTCAAAGCTATTCGAGTTGCGACGTTCGACTCCGCGCCGACTTGGAAATTCAGCGAATAATCGTCGGTTTTGACTTCGCCGCGTTGAAGTTCGTTGAACTGATTCAAAGCCGCATTCGCCACACTTCGGATGTTGCCGTTCGGATCGGTAATGCTTACCGTAAAGCCCGCAATTTGATCTTTGACGCCTGCAGTTGCCGCCGTCAACGTAATGCCTTCGGTTTTGTCGGGCGTGTACACTTCGAGACCGTATTTGTCGGTGCCGGCGGTGGCGTTTGCCGCAACTTCAGCCGCCGTCAAAACCGAGGTCGTCGGTGCCTCCAACAAGTCTTTAAGCGTCTTACTGTCGGCGTCGCCCGTCGTTGTGGAAGTTTTGCCGTTGACAACCCATGAAACTTGATACTTGTCGTCGGTCGTTATGCCGAGCGTGTCGCCTGCACGATTTTTCAAGTCGGTCAAGTTGTCGGTAAGAGCCGTGCTTTTGTCGAGACCTTGATTGAGCAAAATCGTCTTGGTTTCCGTCGAGACGTGATTTTTCGTGTTGTCAATCAAATACTTGCCGTTGAAAGTGACAAGCGCGGTGTCGTCGATTTGGTCAATGAGCTGGTCAACTTCCTTTTGCAAAGTCTTGCGGTCGTCGTCGGTGTTGGCGTCGTTGGCGGCGTTGATTGCCTTCTCTTTGAGCGAACGAAGCGTTTCGGTGATTGTGTCGACGGCCTCGCTTGCCGTGCGAATCATGCTGTTGCCGTTTTGAGTGTTGCGGTGCGCTTGTTCGAGTGAACGAATTCGGTTGCGCATTCTTTCCGAAATGGAAAATGCCGCAGAATCGTCCTGCGCGCTGTTGATTTTTTCGCCTGTGGAAACCTTGGTCAAAGATTTTTGCGCTTTGACGTGGTTGGCACTCATGACGTTGTAACTTCGCAGCGCGGTTATGTTGTTCCTTATTGCCATAGACATTGTGATTTCCTCCCTGGTTTGTTCCTCCTTGATCTCTGCGAATTTTGTTGTCGTCGCTCACTCGACCTTACGAAAAATTATTCGCGGTCAAGCAACTCCACTTTGCCGCTTCTGGGGTGGAACATCAAACCGTGAACTTTCACGTCTTTGGGTATGAGCGGATTTTCGCGGAGCTGTTTGACGACTTCCTTGACGTTTTCTTCGGGACGTTGGAAACTGTCTGCCCACTCGACAAGTTCGCGTTCGACCATCTTGATTGCGTCGGGCGACACGCCGCGTTCAACCATTGCTTTGGTCAGGCTTTGCGACGTGGTTTTTGCCATGCCGCATTCGTGGTGCCCGATAACCGCGATTTCTTTGACGCCGAGTTCGTAAATGCAAACGAGCAAACTGCGAACGGTCGCGTCGAACACGCCCGTCAAGACGTTGCCCGCCTGCTTGATGATTTTCACGTCGCCGCGGGACAGGCCGAGTGCCGGTTCCAAAAAGTTGACGAGCCGCGTGTCCATGCACGTGACGATTGCCAGATGTTTTTTCGGCAACTTGCTTTCGTGATGATCTTCGCCCGTGTAGTCAACCGGCGGATTGGCGCAAAACTTTTCGTTCGTCTGAAGCATTTCGTCAAGTACCGACATTGAAAAACTACCTCCTTGAAATTTTGTGTGGTGAACATTTTATTGCGACGCCCGTTGAAAAGCAATTTGAAATTTGTAATTGGGAATTTGGAATTTGCACGGCGGCAATCAACTCCAAACTCCCAACTTCAAACTGCAAACTGATTCAGCGCGGGCGATGCGCGGCAATCAGAAAAATCGCGTCAAGCTCAACGAGTTTTTCGTCAAACGAACAGCCCAAATCGTCTTCGTCGTACTCGAAATCGAATTCGCTGGTTTTCGTCTCGACGTACAAACATTCGCTGTCATCGTCAATTTCGCCGTCTTCGTCGACAAAAAACTTCGTGCCGTAAGCAACAATTTCTTCGACGTTGATTCGGTCGTCGCCCAACCTGATGAAACGCGGAAGATCTCTCAAAGAAACCATCTCCTTAAAGGCAATGCTTAATGCGTAATGACAACGCCAATCACCGCAGTCGTCACAAGAATTTTAAAAGCTTTTCGTTGCAGTGTCAACGCGGCGACTGATTGACGGCGAAAATTTTTTCACGGCGATAAGGTTGCGTGCCCTGCGACGATTAATTGACGGCAACATTTTCACGTCGACGACGATTGATGCCGTGAGGATTGTCGATATAGGCCGTCATGGATGACGGCCGTTCCGCCCGTCGCATGATACAGGATGTATCATAGCGGGCGCAGCTTTCTTTGGTTACTTTCTTTCGCTGCCGAAAGAAAGTAACATTCGTCGGCGACAAGGTTGCGTGCCCTGCGACGATTAATTGACGGCGACATTTTCACGGCGGTTGACGGTTGACGTTGTGACTTGCGTCGTTGCTTGACGGTGAAAATTTTTTCGGGCATAATTTTTTCGGAGGTTGAAGTCAAATGCAATTCATCGACAAAGGCAAAATCAGCGTGCGTGCAGGCGACGGCGGCGCGGGCAAAAGCTCATTCCGACGCGAAAAATTCGTGCCCAAAGGCGGTCCCGACGGCGGCGACGGCGGACACGGCGGCAATGTCGTCATGGTCGTCGACGAAAATGTAAACACGCTTTTGAATTTCAGATACAACCGCAAGTTCACAGCCGAAAACGGCGCGGCGGGCGACAGAAAAAATCAATTCGGGCGCGGCGGCGAAGATTGTCTCGTCAAAGTTCCGCTCGGTACCGTCGTTCGCGACGCGGCTACGGGCGAAATTTTGGCGGACTTGGCTCAAGTCGGTCAACGTGCGATTGTCGCAAAAGGCGGACGCGGCGGGCGCGGCAATGCGAAATTTAAATCGTCGTCGCGACGTGCCCCGACATTTGCCGAATTCGGCGAACCGGGCGAAAGTCGCGATCTTTTGCTTGAGCTGAAACTTTTGGCGGACGTCGGGCTTGTCGGTTACCCCAGCGTCGGCAAGTCGAGTTTGATTGCCGCGGTGAGTTCAGCTCGTCCCGAAATTGCCGATTACCACTTCACGACGTTGACGCCCGTGTTGGGAGTTGTCAGCCTCGGTTACGAAAAAACTTTCGTCATGGCGGACATTCCCGGCTTAATCGAAGGCGCGGCGGACGGCGTCGGTCTCGGTCACGAATTTTTACGTCACATCGAACGCACGAAATTAATTCTGCACGTGATTGACGCGGCGGCTGTCGACGGACGCGAACCCGTCGAAGATTTTCGCAAGATTAATGTCGAACTCAAACGTTACAGCGAAAAACTTGCCAATCTGCCGCAAATTCTCGTTGCCAACAAAACCGATCTGCCGCAGTCAAACGAACACGTCGACGCGCTCAAACAACTTGCCGAACGCGAAGGGTTGAAATTTTTCGCCGTCAGTGCCGCGACGCATGAAAATCTTGACGCGCTGATTAATTTCGTCGGGCAACGACTGGACGAACTTGCCGCTCAAGTCGAACCCGCGCAGATTGACGCCGTCAAAGTTTTCAACGTCGACAAGGACGACGACCCCGTCATCATCGAACGCAACGACGCCGCCGAATTTATCGTGCGCAACCGCAACTTGGAAAAAATCGTTGCAATGACGAACTTCGACAACGCGGAAGGGCTTCGCCGATTCCAATTCATTTGGCGCATGAAAAATCTTGACGCACTGCTCAAAGCTCGCGGCATAACCGAAGGCACGACCGTTCACATCGGCGACATTGAATTCGAGTGGCACGAGTGAGCGAATAGCAAATTTTTCCTCCGTCGAACGACGGGGGAATTTTTTTGTGCGCCGTGTTATAATCAGCGAAAAATTTTTTGGGAGGTCGTAACGTGAACTTGCAAAAATCTTTGGCGGCGTTCGTCGAAGCGAAACGTTTCATGCCCGGCGGCGTCAACAGTCCCGTGCGCTCGTATTCGAGTGTCGACAGCAACCCGCCGTTTATTGCCCGCGGTCAAGGCAGTCACATTTTCGACATTGACGGCAACGAATACATTGATTTCGTCGGCTCGTGGGGACCTTTGATTCTCGGTCACGCGCACCCGAAAGTTGTCGCCGCATTGAAAGCCGCCGTCGAACGCGGGACAAGCTACGGTGCCCCGACCGAACTTGAAACGCGTCTTGCCAAGCTCGTCAACAAAATTTTCCCGTCGATGCAAGTCATGCGCATGGTCAATTCGGGTACCGAAGCGACAATGAGCGCACTTCGAGTGGCACGCGGATTCACCCGTCGCGAAAAAATCGTTAAATTCGTCGGCTGTTATCACGGTCACAGCGATTCACTTTTGGTCAACGCGGGCAGCGGCGCGGCGACGTTCGGACAGCCGTCAAGCCCCGGCGTCACTCAAGGCACGGCTCGCGATACGATTGCTTTGCCGTACAACGATTTATCTGCCGTCGAAAAAATTTTCGCTCAATGCGGCGAACAGATTGCGGCGGTTATCGTCGAACCCGTCGCGGGCAACATGGGTCTCGTTTTGCCGAAAGAAAATTTCCTGCGCGGTCTTCGTGACGTGACGGAAAAATTCGGCGCGTTGTTGATTTTCGATGAAGTCATGTGCGGTTTTCGAGTTTCGCTCGGCGGCGCACAGGAAAAATTCAACGTCACGCCCGACTTGACTTGTCTCGGCAAAATTATCGGCGGCGGCTTGCCCTGCGCGGCTTACGGCGGACGCGAAGACATCATGCGCAACGTGTCGCCCGACGGCAGGATTTATCAGGCGGGCACCTTGAGCGGCAACCCGTTGGCAATGACTGCGGGTATTGAAACGTTGACGATTTTGCTTGACGGCGACTTGACCGCGAAAATTTCTGCGCGAACGTCAAAGCTCGTCGACGGTTTGAAATCCGCCGCTCAAAAGTCAAACGTCGAAATTCAAACGCCGCAGGCCGGCTCAATGTTCGGGATATTTTTCAGCGACCGACCCGTAACGAACTTCGACGAAGCCGCCGCCGCCAATCAAACGCAGTTTAAGAAATTTTTCGCCGCAATGTTGGAACGCGGGATTTACCTTGCGCCGTCGCAATTTGAAACGCTGTTCATGTCCGCCGCACACACCGACGAAGACATTGCGAAAACTTTGGACGCGGCAAAAGTTTCGTTCGAGGTCTGCCATGATTGAACGTCTGAAAACTTTTGTTGCGGACGGTATCGGCAACTGCAAAATTCTCGTTGTCGGCGACGTGATGCTTGACAAATATTATTTCGGCGAAGTTACGCGCATTTCGCCCGAAGCTCCCGTGCCGATTGCCCGCGTCACAAATGTCCGTGAAACTCTCGGCGGCGCGGCAAACGTCGTGCACAATTTGGCATTGCTCGGCTGTCAAACGTCAATAATCGGGCAAGTCGGGCGCGACAATCACGGCGAAATTTTCTTGAGCAAACTCGACGCGCTCGGCGTGAATTTTTCGGGCGTGATTGAAACTTCCAAACCGACGACGACGAAAATTCGCGTGATCAGCGGTCATCAACAGATGATTCGTCTTGATTTCGAGGACGCCACCGAACTTGACGTTTCGGCGACGGACGAACTGTTGAAGAATTTTTCCGCGCAACTGCCGAACGTCGACGCGGTGATTGTTTCCGATTACGGCAAAGGCGTCTGCACGAAAAAAGTTTGCCGCGAAATTATCGGTGCGTGTCGTGCGGCAAAAAAATTTGTCGTCGTCGACCCGAAAGGCGACAATTGGCAGAAGTACTTCGACGCAAGTTTCATTACGCCGAATTTGAAAGAATTCAACGCCGTGTTGCCGACGAAAATTCTCAACGTCGACGCTCAAATCGAAGACGCGGCGCGCAAAGTCATCGACGAATTCAATCTGCGCGGGCTTGTCGTCACTCGTTCGGCGGAAGGTTTGACGCTTGTCGACGGCGAAAAAACTTCACACGTCAAAGCTCGTGCGCAAGAAGTTTTCGACGTTTCGGGCGCGGGCGACACGGTCATTGCGGTTTTCGCGTTGGCGTTGTCGGGCGGACTTGAAGCGTCGACTGCGGCTTACCTTGCCAACGTCGCGGCGGGTGTCGTCGTCGCCAAAGTCGGCACCTACGCCGTCAATCGCGACGAACTGTTAAACGCACTGTAAATTTTGGAGGTTGCCGAAATGAACCGTCGAGAATTTTTGAAACTCGCGGCGTTTACTGCGGCGAATTTCGTTTTGATTCCCGTTCAACACACATTAGCAAAGGAGACTGATTCCATGAGCATTCACATTGCGGCAAAAGTCGGCGAAGTTGCCGAACGCGTCTTGTTGCCGGGCGACCCCGTCCGCGCAAAAAACATTGCCGAAAACTTTTTGACCGACGTGCATCAATACACCGCCGTCAGAAATATTCTCGGCTTCACGGGCAAATACAAGGGCGTTCCCGTGTCCGTGCAGGCGACCGGCATGGGCATTCCGTCGATTTCGATTTACCTGCACGAGCTGATTGAGAGCTACGGCGCGAAAAAATTGATTCGAGTCGGCACCTGCGGCGGCATGAACGAAAACATTCGTTTGCGCGACGTGCTGATTGCTCAAGGTTCGTCGACGGATTCGTCAATCGTGCATCAAGTTTTCGGCGGCGGCGTGAATTTTTCGTTGCTGGCGGATTTCGACTTGCTCAGGACGGCGGTCAACGTCGCGGAGAGTTTGAAATTGCCCGTCAAAGTCGGCAACGTCATCTGCACGGATCTTTTTTACAACGACTACGACGATGTCAACGGCACTTTCGGCGACGGCAAGCGCACCTTCAACGACAAACTGCGCAAGCACGGGATTTTGGCTGTCGAAATGGAAAGCGCGGCACTTTACCTGCACGCGGCGGCGGCTAACGTTCAAGCTTTGGCGATTTTCACGGTCAGCGACGACCTTTGGCGCGGCGAACGTTGCACCACCGAGGAGCGGCAGTCTTCGTTCAACGACATGATTAAAATCGCACTGGAGACAGTTATTCAATGAAAAATTTAATTCTCGGCGCGGCGAAAGGCTACGGTTGGGACATCCTTGAGCCGTTCGTCACGTCATGCAAGATGAATTGTCCCGACGCGGAAATTGTGCTGTTCGTCGACGAAATTTCGGACTTCAGCCGCGACAAGCTGAAACGGGGGGGGTGACGATTAAAACTTTCCCGAACGTCAAAGGCATTCCGAACAACACGCGCTGGAAAATCATTTCGGACTTTCTTGACCGTCACGGCAACGATTACGAAACGGTTTTCGTCACCGACACCCGCGACGTGATTTTTCAGGGCGACATCTTTGCCGCCTTCGACGACTGCAAAAATTGGCTCGGTTTCGCGACGGAGCTTGATGACCTTCGCGGCACTCGAACGAACAGCCGAATAAATTACAACTGGCTGGCCGATTGTTTTGGCAAAGCGGAGGTCGACAAGCTTGCCGACCAAAAAATCATCTGCAGCGGCACGATTATCGGTTCCGTTCGCGAGATGAAAATTTTTTGTCGTGAGCTGTGGAACGTTCTGCAACACAAGACCGCAGACATTGACGACAGATCCGCGACGCACATTTTTGACCAGGCGGCGACGAATTGGCTGGTTTACAACGGTCGCTTGCCCGTCGAAAATATTTTCGCTATTGGCGTTGACGGCGGCGAAATTTTCACCAACGCTTTGATTGGCGACGCAAATATTCGCGGCAACTTGATTCTTCGCGGCGACGGCGGCGTCCCCGAAGTCGTTCACCAATACGACAGAAGCGACGAAATGATTCGGCTTGTCGACGAACTTTATCGCGACAGAAATTTTTCGTTCGACACACGATTCACCGACACGAAAAGCACATTGGAGCAAAGCGTTTGCCTATTGTACGCCGACAAAACCATCGCGGCGACGCGGTTGTTCCTGAAAGTTTTCTTCGCCGTGACGGATTTCGGCAAATACATCGACGCGCTGATAAAAATTTGGACGCTTGCCTTGCGACAAAAATTTTCGCCGACCGTCGAAACTTTGGAACTTGCCGCACAAAACGCTTTGTTGTCCGTGAAGAGATTTTCCGCCGCTCAAGCAATGAAAATTCACGCGCTGTTTGTCCGCACGGCTGAAAACTGTCACGCCGCCGATACCGAATTCAAAGACAATTTCGCACGTTGCCTGATTAAAATCGCTGAAAATCATCTTGCGGCGGGCAACGTCAATGCCGCGTCCGTTTACAAAAAGTTGCTTGACGAACTCAACGTAAGGAGTTGAACTGTCCTGTCCAAAAAAACAAAAAAAACCAACGCCGCCCGAATTCTTGACGGGCTGGGCATCGGTTACGAAATTAAAACTTACGCCGTCGACGAGGACGACCTGTCCGCCGTGCATGTCGCCGAAACTGCGGGCTTGAATATCGACATGATTTTTAAAACGCTTGTGGCACGCGGCGACAAAACCGGCATCATCATGGCGGTTATCGGCGGCGGCGAAGAACTCGACTTGAAAGCTTTGGCACGGGCGAGCGGCAACAAGTCCGTCGAAATGATTGCGCTCAAAGAACTTTTGCCGTTGACGGGTTACGTTCGCGGCGGTTGCTCACCTTTGGGCGCGAAGAAAAATTACCCAGTTTTCGTCGACAGCCGTGCCCTGTCGCAAGAAAAAATTTCAATCAGCGCGGGACAACGCGGTATGCAAATTGTCATCAAGCCGCAAGATTTAATCGTCGCCGCAAACGCAACGGTTGCCGACTTGACCGCCAAATAAATCGAAAGCCGAAGTTCGCGCTTCGGCTGTTTTATCGTCGGGATTGAAATTCACCGTCGACACAATTTGATGACGATTCGCTCCAAAACTTCCACGCCGCCGCGACCGGTTTTGAGTTTGAAATCCGCATCCGCCAATTCGACGAAGACCGATTCCAAAAGTTTCAGCGGGTAAGTTTCAGCCTTCGTGCCGACTTTTTGAGCGATGTACGGGTTCATTTCGAGCGGTTCGCCCAAGCGTCGACCTTTGATTCCGCGTGCCATGAAAAATTTTGCGCGAATCAACTGCCGCACGTGACGCACGAGCAATGCCGTCGCCAAAAGCAATTTCGCGGGAACGCGGGCTTGAAGTCTGAGCAGATACAGTGCCTTTTGAACTTTGCGGTCGTCGACGGCGTCGGTCAACGCGAAATCGGACACTTCGGGCGGCGTGAGCAAATTTTTTCGCAGATCTTCCGCCGTGATTTGCCTGGCAGTGACGTTGAGCGCAACTTTGTCGAGTTCGTTGTTCAGGTGCCACAGCGAAATTTCGGGCAAAATTCCCAGCCGTTCGTTGAAGTGTTGCAAGGCGTCGCGGGTCATTGTCTTGCCGAGCGATTTAAGTTTCGCGTTGAGCCAATCGCCGATTTCCCACGGGCGCAACGGATCGGCTTCCAAAATTTCGCCGACTTTCGAGACGAGCTTGTAAAATTTGCGACGCTTGTCCGCCGTCTTCGCCGTGAAGATGACGAAATTTTTTCGTTGCATGTCGCCCAAAACGCTTTCAAGTCGCGGGGATTTGAAGTCGCCGCCGAAAATTTTTTCAGCGTTTTTGACGAGCACGACGATTTTGTCGCCGAAAAAAGGCATCGAGTCAATCGCGTTGATAATCGCCGAAATTGCGGGCTTCGTGTTGCCGTCGAAAGTCGTCAGTTCGGTTTTCGGGTCAACGTCAAGCCGCGCAAAAATTTTTTCACGTGCCCGGTCGACGAAAAATTTTTCTTCGCCGCACAAAAGGTAGACGTGTTTGATTTCGCCGTCGAGCGCGCTCATAAATTCGTTGAACTTCACAATATCACCTCGGAAGGAGTTTTTTTTATGGTTATTCGCGACGTTTTCGTCGAAATTGACTTGAATGCGATTCGCCACAACTTGACCGAAATTCGCCGCCGCGTCAAGTCGAAATTGTGTACCGTCGTCAAGGCGAACGCTTACGGGCACGGTGCCGTTCAAGTCGCTCAAGTTGCCGTCGAATGCGGGACGGATTTTCTTGCCGTCGCAACCGTCGCCGAA
>JAFVBP010000032.1 GCA_017479925.1 Selenomonadaceae bacterium
CCTGCGTGGTGAAGTATTTGGTTTCGCCGTCGATTGTCGCGGTGAAAAGATTTTTGTCCGCCGCCGCCAAAGTTGCAGTCGTGAAGTAATTGTCGCTTGCGTTTTCGGCGGTGACTTTGGTGGTTATGCCGAGCGTTTCATTGGCAACTTTGAACTGCCCGCCGTTGATTTGCGAATGCGCCTTTGCTTCTGCGGCGGAAACATTCCAGTAAGTCATTTCGCCGGTGAAGGTGCCGCCTTTGACGATGAAACTGGCGTTCGCGTAATCTCTGTCCTTCGATTGGCCAAGTTCGATTTTGCCGTCAATCAAGCTGTTGCCTTCGACGGTGACGCTGACCGAAGGATAGCTGGCGTAATAGCACACGTCGAAAGCGTGATAGCCCGTTTTGGCTGTGATTGTGCTGTCTTTTATGACGGTGGTGCCGTTGTTGTTCGAGAGCGTGTACGGGTCGGAGCCTTGCAGATTCGTGCCGTCGAGCTCCATGTTTTCGAGCGTGAGATTGGAATAATTCTGCACGAGTATTTTTGCGACGGACGAAGTGATTGTGCCGTTTGCAAACGTGATGGTCGAGTCTTTGAGCAGTTGGAAAGCCTGCGTTTCGGTGCCCGTCGAGCCGACGAGCTTCCCGTCAACTTCGTAGGTGTACCCGCCGAAATTAAGCGTAAAGTTTTTGCCCGACGTGACTTTAACGCCGTCGCCCTTCGCGTTTTTGAGCAACGTGATTGTCCCGCCGTCTTGAACGGCGTCGACGGCCTCTTGAAGTGTCGCGTAAGAAATGCTACCGATTTGGGCGACCGGGTCGGGGTCGCTGAAACGCTGAAGGTCGAAAGTGAATCCTTCCATGAGATATACCCTCCTTTGAGAAACCGAGTGAACAAAATTTCGGGAGTCGTTAATCGGAAATGTTTTGCAGGCATCACCACCTTGAAAAAATTTATAACACGTATCGCATTTGCGAATATTTTACAGGTCGGCGGCGAATTCGTCAACGAAACGACAACGATTAAAAAATTAAATTTCGCTGAACAATTTCTGAATCACGGTTGCAAGCGGCGACAGCTCAAGCTTGACGGCACGCGGCAAAATCGAATACAATGCTTGACATTATCGAAAGGAGCTTGACTCATGACCGAACTTGAAAAACTTCGCGCAGGTCTCGAATTTGATTTCACCGACCCCGTGATTGACGCGCTCAAATTCAACGCGCTCAAGCTGTGTCAAAAACTCAACGCGACCGACATAACCGACATTTCTGCGCGGGAAGTGATTATCCGCGAACTGTTCGGCTCCGTCGGAAAAAAGCCCGTCGTGTGCCTCGGCTTCAACTGCAACGTCGGGAAAAATATTCGTGCGGGCGACAACTTTCTCGTCGACAACAACGTAACGATTCAAGACAGCGCGGAAGTTCGCATCGGCAACAACGTTTTGATTTCGCCAAACACCGTGATAACGACGGTTCAGCACCCGTTGAGCGCGAAGAAACGTCGGCAACATTTGGCGACGGCTTTTCCCGTGAAAATCGGCAATGACGTTTGGATTGGCGCGAACGTGACGATTGTGCCCGGCGTGAAAATTGGCAACAACGTCGTTGTCGCCGTCGGTTCAATCGTCACCAAAGACGTGCCCGACAACTCGTTAATCGGCGGTTCTCCTGCGAAGGTGCTTAAAACTTTGGTCGACGACACGGAGGCTTGAGCGTTGAAAAAAAATATCGCGTGGATAGACACAATTCGCGTGCTGGCGTCGTTTCTGGTAATTTTTTGTCACTACCTGATGTGCGACGGCTTCGATCACTTTTTGCGAATGAACGTGCGCATGTACGAAGTCGCGGTAATGTGTATCGCGCTTTTTTTTGCGATAAGCGGCTACCTGATTCACCCGTCGCTTGAGCGCAAGAACAGCTTGACGGATTACTACCGCAAAAAAATTATTCGGCTGGCGGTGCCGTTCACGGTCTGCTATCTGGTAATGTCGGCGGGCATGTCGGCTTTGAGCATTTTTGACGACCGGCTCACGGAAAAAGTTCCGCTGTTTCACGCACTGTTCGGCGCGAAATATTTCAACCTGCTAATCGGCATGTTTCCGCTTGACTTGAACATCGTCAAATTTTTGGGCTTGGACGTGTCCTGGTTCACGGGCGAATGGTTCATGGGCATTATCTTGGGCATGTTTTTGTTGTCGCCGATACTCGACAAAGGCGCGGTTAAAGCACCCGTGCTGTCGCTTTTGGCGTCGATTGCGCTGTCTTACGTCGTGTTCAACGCCGTCGAAGGTTGGGAAGAACGCGAACTTATTCAAGCACGCTGGAGTTTGTGTCTCGTGCGGATACCCGAATTTCTGTTCGGGATGATTTTATTTATACACCGCGAAAAATTGTTGCAGTGGCGAACGCGGCTCGTCATCGGAAGTTTGATTTATTTGACGGCGCAGTTGGCGTACTTCGTGCACACGTACCCGCCGCAGGGAGCGTTTTTCTTCCCGGGCACGCCTGCTTGTTTCGCGGTGACGTTGCCGACGATTTACCTGATTTTCACGGCGGTCGAAAAGATCAACGAATTCGATTTCGCGGCGGTCAACTGGTTTAACAGTTTCAGCGGCATTTCGTACATGGCAATGCTCAGCCAACACATGATAATTTACGCCTTTGCCGTGGCGTTGGACGATTTCGCGGGCTTGTCGGTTTTCGGCGACATTTACCTGCTCGGCTTGATAACGTGGGTGATAATCGTCATCAGCCGAAAACTGCAGGAATTTTCTTCGCCCGTCGAAAAATGGTTTTTAAAGAAACGTGAGGTGTCGACGACTTGAGCGACAACAAAAAAATTGCGTGGCTCGATACCGTTCGGGTGTTCGCGTCGTTCGCGGTGATATTGGGACATTTCGTCAGCTGCTTTGACGGCTTCGACGGCTTCGACAAGATGCGGCTGTTTTTTTTCCACATGGGCAACGTCGGCGTGTTTTTGTTTTTCACGTTAAGCGGCTACCTGATTCGCCCGTCGCTGGAGCGTGCGTCGAGTTTGTGGGCGTTCTACCGCAAAAAACTCGTGCGCGTCGTCGTGCCGTTCACGGTGTGTTACTTCGTTTTCGGCGCGGCTTTAATCGCGTTGGCACCGTTGGAGTTGTCGATTGCGCAACGGTCGCCGTTCTACACGGCAATGTATCAAAGCGGCTTCCCGTGGGGAATTTTCTTCGCAATGTTCCCCGTCGACGTGAACTTGATGATGTTGTTCGACGCGCCGCTGTACTGGTTTGTCGGCGAATGGTTCATGGGCGTTTTGCTGTGGCTGTATTTGATTGCGCCGCTGTTGGACAAGTTGATTCGACGTGCGCCGCTTTTGACGTTCGTCGCGTCAATCGTGATTTCGGTTGCGACATTTTACGCGGTGGAGCCGCTCGTTCAGCAAGGTCGCATGATGACGGGCTGGTGGCTGTTCCCCGCACGCATACCGGAATTTTTGTTCGGCATGTTGTTGTTCGCGTACAAAGATTTCTTCGCTCAGCACAGGCAAAAAATTCTGCGCGGCGTTTTGGCATGGGCGATTGTCGTCGGCGGAGCGGAAATTTTTTACTTCGCGAACGTGCCTGCACTGTTGACGCGGCTGTTCCCGTTGGAGCCGTATTCGATGCTGATGTCGATTCCGTGCACGTACCTGTTTTTCGAGTTGACGGATTGGCTCAACGAAAAATTCCCGTCGCCGCTTGCGTGGTTCAACGGTTTCAGCGACGTGTCGTACATGGTCATGTTGACGCAACACGTGATACTGTACATTTTCGCAGGCGCTATTGAGTTTGAAAAATTTCACTCAATGGGACCGATTTTGATGTTCACGCTGTCGACGATCGTCATTGTCTACGCGAGCGAGGCGTTGAAAAATTTTTCCGACCCCGTCGAACATTGGTTTATGAAACGCAAATGAATTGTGGTATAATTCCCTGCGACAACTTTACGAAGGAGCGATTTTATGGACTTGAACATTGGCAACGAACTCAACGGCTTCCGGCTGCAAAAAATTTCGGACGTGGCTGAAGTCAACGCGAAGACTTACGAATTCGAGCACGTCAAAACCGGCGCGAAACTGTTTTACCTTGCCGCGGACGACGACAACAAAGTTTTTTACATTGCCTTCCGCACGCCGCCGAAAGATTCGACGGGTGTGGCGCATATCGTCGAACACAGCGTGCTTTGCGGTTCGCGCAAGTACCCGCTCAAAGAGCCGTTCGTCGAGTTGGCAAAAGGTTCGCTCAACACGTTTTTGAACGCGATGACTTACCCCGACAAGACGGTTTATCCCGTCGCAAGCCGCAACGCCAAAGATTTCCGCAACCTGCAGGACGTTTACCTCGACGCGGTTTTTTACCCGAACATGTTGACGACGCCCGAAATTTTGATGCAGGAAGGTTGGCACTACGAAGTTGACGGCGACGACAAACTGATTTACAGCGGCGTCGTGTATAACGAAATGAAAGGCGCGCTTTCGTCGCCCGACGACATTTTGGGCAGCAAACTTCAGCACGAAACTTTTCCGCAAAACTGCTACGGCTTTGAATCGGGCGGCGACCCCGAAGTTATTCCGAATTTGACGCAGGAAGATTTCGTCGCGTTTCACCAAAAATTTTATCACCCGTCGAACAGCTACATTTACCTGTACGGCGACGTGGACATTGCCGAACAGCTCGCTTACCTCGACCGCGAATATCTCGACAAGTTCGACAAAATCGAAGTTGATTCGGAAATTGCCCTGCAACCGACTTTCGCCGAAATGAAACGCGTCGACGACGTTTATCCGATTGGCGACGAAGAGTCAGCCGACGCGAAAACTTTCCTGTCGCTGAATATCATGCTCGGCGACGTTTTTGACGTGCGCACGACCGGTGCACTTGCGATTTTGAATCACGCGTTGTTCGTCAGCCCGTCCGCGCCCGTTCGCAGAACGTTGATTGATTCGGGCTTGGGCAAAGACGTTGACGCGTCAATCGAAGGCGACCTGCGTCAACCAACCTTGACGATAACTATGACAGGTTCCGAAAAAGACCGCGTCGAAAAATTTTACACGTTGCTCACGGATGAACTTCAAAAACTCGTCGACGGCGGCATTGACAAAACTCTGTTGCGTGCGTCGATGAGCGTCATGGAATTTCGTATGCGTGAAGCCGATTTCGGTTTCGCGCCCAAAGGTTTGATTTACGGTTTGGCGATTTTGAAGACGTGGCTTTACGGCGGCGACCCGAATCGTCAACTGCGCTACGAAGACGATTTCGCGGCGTACAAACTCGGGCTTGACGAAAATTATTTCGAGTCGCTCGTCAAGAAATATTTGCTCGACAACCCGCACAAGGTTTTGTTGACGCTGTCGCCCGATAAAAATTTCGCCAAACGCCGCGACGAAGCTCAAGCTGCCAAACTTGCCGACATCAAAGCGAACATGTCGCCCGCGCAGATTCAAAACGTCATTGACACGGCGGCGAAACTCAAAGCCCGTCAACAGGCACCCGAAACGCCCGAAGCTTTGGCGACGATTCCGATTTTGAAACGCGACGACCTGCGCAAAGAGGCTGAAAATTTCCCGCTCAAGTTCCGCGACATCGACGGCTCGCGAATTCTGTTAAGCCCGCTCGACACGCACGGAATAATTTACCTGACGTTTTACTTCGACGCCGAAAAAGTTCCGCAGGAAAAAATGTTCTACGCGAATTTGTTGGCGAACATTTTGGGCAGCGTCGACACGAAACGTCACACGTATTCGGAATTGACGATTTTGGCGAATTTGAACGTCGGCGGATTCGGCGTACATCTGCGTGCCGACATGGAAGCCGGCAAACCGAATTCGTTCGCGCCGCGCATGAGAGTTTCCGCCAAAGCGTTGAAGTCGAAACTCGGCGAAATGACCGACCTGCTTGCCGAAGTTTTCAACGAAACGACCTTCACGAACAAAAAACGCCTGCGCGAACTCATCGAACAGGATCAACTCGGCTTTGAACTGAACCTGCAAGGCATGGCGACGACGATTGTCTCTGCGCAACTGGTTTCGTACCAAACCAAAGCCGGCGCGTACAATGCCGCGGCTTTTCTGCCGTACAACAAATTCCTGAAAGATCTGCTTGCGAATTTCGACGAACGCTTTGACGAAATTGTCGACAATCTCAATGACGTGTACGAACGGATTGTCAATCGCAACGGCATTATCGTCAGCGTGACCGCGCCCGAAGAGCTGTACAAAGATTTCGTGCCGCATTTGAGCCGCCTGCTTAAAAGTTTGACCGTCGAAGAATTCAAGCGCGAACATTACTCGTTCCCGTGCAAGCCGCAAAACGAAGGGCTTTACAGTCAAAGCCGCGTGCAATACGTCGGCAAGGGCGCAAATTTCATCGAACTCGGCTACGAATACACGGGCTATTTGAGCGTGCTGGAAACGATTTTGCGCTACGAATATTTCTGGACGAAAATTCGCGTGCAAGGCGGAGCTTACGGCGCGTTCGCCAACTTCGACAGGAGCGGCAATTTATTTTTCGGCTCGTACCGCGACCCGAATTTGACCGAAACGATTTCGACGCTTGACGCGACGGCGGATTTTCTGAAGACTTTCGACGTGAGCGATCGCGAAATGGACAAGTACATTATCGGCACGCTGAGCAAGATTGACCGACCGTTGACGCCGTCGATTAAAGGCACGGTTGCCGCCGAATTTTGCCTTAAAAACGTCACGCTTGCCGACCGTCAAAAGTCACGTGACGAAATTTTGTCCGCACGGCAAGAAGACATTCGCGGTTTGTCGAAACTCATCGGCGACTGCATGGCGCAAAACAATTTGTGCGTCTTCGGCAATGAACAAGTCATCAAGGAGCACGCGGACATTTTCGGCACCGTCAAGCAAGTGAACGATTAAAATTTTTGGGAGGCTTTAACGCATGAAACAAATTCCATTCAAAGGCGCGGCTGTCGCGATTGTCACGCCGTTTGACGAAACGGGCATCAACTTCGCCGAACTCGGACGCATTATCGACGACCAAATTGCCAACGGAACGGACGCAATTTGTATCACGGGCACGACGGGCGAATCCGCCACAATGAGCGACGACGAACACCGCGCCGCGATTAAATTTGCCGTCGAACACGTTGCGGGACGCGTGCCCGTCATTGCGGGTGCCGGCTCGAACGAAACATCTTACGCCGTCGAATTGTCCCAATTCGCCGAAAGCGTCGGGGTAAACGCTGTGCTTTTGGTGACGCCGTATTACAACAAGTGCACGCAAAACGGTTTGGTTGCGCATTACATGAAGATTGCCGACAGCGTCAATGTGCCCGTGATTGTTTACAACGTTCCGTCGCGCACGGGCGTCAACATCAAGCCCGAAACGTACGCCAAACTTGCCGAACACCCGCGAATTGTCGCCACTAAGGAAGCGAACGGCGATTTGACTTCCGTCCTGCGCACACGCAAACTTTGCGGCGACAAACTTGCGGTTTATTCGGGCAACGACGACCAAATTATCCCGATTCTGTCGCTCGGCGGCAGTGGCGTCATTTCCGTGCTGTCGAACGTCGCGCCCCGTCAAACGCACACGATCTGCCAAAATTATTTCGACGGCAAAGTCGACGAGGCGTCGCGGTTGCAAATTGACATGTGCGACTTGATTGACGCGCTGTTTTGCGAAGTGAATCCGATTCCCGTCAAAGCCGCAATGAAACTTTTGGGCTGGAACGTCGGGCAAGTTCGTATGCCGCTGAGCGAAATTGAAGCCGCGCATTTGGAACAGCTCAAAGCCGCGCTCAAAGCTCACAATCTGATTAGGGATTAGAACGAGGGATTAGAACGAGGTTGCCAACCTGTTCCCCGGTTCTGTTACCTGGTTCTGCCAAAGGAGTGACCGCTCATGAAAACATTTTTTGCCGCAGTGGCGACGGTCTTGCTTTTGATTCCGTCGGTCGCGTTGGCTGCCTTCGAGGAGTCAGTCGAAGACGACGCCGATTTGTCGAAAGTCAAAAAAATGGCAATTGCGATTCCCGAATTCTACAAAGTCTCGGAACGCGAACCGACGCTTGAGGAGTTGACCAAAGACCTTTGCGAAGCGGGCAAGATGGCATCAACGCTCGAAATTATTTCGTACGAAGACGTTGTTTCAGCCATTCGCCGCGACACGGGCATTGACATCAATTCGCTTGAGCCCGCCGAAGCCGAAAAATATTTCCAGAAAAATGTCGGGCACTATGCCGAAGCTTATCTCGTGTTGACCGTCGCGAACAATTCCGGCAAGCCGTGGCTGTTTTATTACGTCTACAACGCCGAAAACGCCAAGCTCATGTATGCCTACAGCGTGCAAAGCCGCACACTCGGGCACAGCGCGAAAGATTATTTCAACACGTCGAAGGATTTTTTCAAGCACTTTGACGAAGTCGCGCCCAAAAAGTTGAGCAAAGAAGAACGCAAGCTTTTCGAGGCGAAGCAGAAAGAAGTTCGCAAAGAACGCGGCGACCGTTACAACTATCAAATCGGCGGCGGCTCCGGTCGTCACAAAGAAGAACTTGTTCGCAAGAAGTGAACTCGTCACGCGCAAAAAAATTACCGCTTCCACGTCGGAGGCGGTTTTTGTTTGCGGCGAAATAATTCCAAATTCCTAATTGCAAATTCCAAATTGCAGTTCAGTCGCCGTAGAGAATCAGGCGAACCATCTGCGCCATTTCGGACTTGTCGGAATATCTTTGCAACGGGCGACGCGTGTTGTTCGATTCAATTTCGGCGCGGGTATCGTACGAAAGTTTCTTCGTCGACAAAATTTCGTACGAGTGATCGTTGTAGTGAATTCGTATGTCGTAGGTGTACATTTGATTCAAGCCGGCTTTGATGACCGCCATTTTGACGTAAATCACGGCGGAATTTTCGTCGTGGTTGACGCTGTCGGCGTCGTAATAATAGCCCGTGTCGTCCATTGCGTCGATAAAGCGCAAGTCTTCGGCAGAGCAACTTGACCAGCTCAACGCGAAAATCAACGCCGCCGTCAAAAAAAATTTCTGCATTCAATCGCTCCTCAAATTTTGAAAATTTCCGTGACAATCGTGCGCAAAACTTCCTGCATGACCGTCACGTTGAGCAAGAGAGCTTCCGCCTGCGGGCGCATTTTCGTGTAGTGGAAAGTCGGATTTTTTGCGACGGTGTAATCGGTCGGGTACGGCACGGGCATGAAACGATTCAGTCGGAAGTTGAGCATTGCGCGGCGCATGTGGAAAGCACTTGTCACCAGCACGGGCTTTTTGAAATTTTTTTCGCGCAGAATTGCGGCACTGTAACGGGCGTTCTGTGACGTGTTGACGCTGCGGGTTTCCGTCAAGATTTTGTCTTCGGGCACGCCGAGCGACTTCAAAATTCGTGCGGCAATTTCGGCTTCCGCGCCCGAATCGCTGTAAACTTGTCCGCCGCTGACCAAAATCGGCACGTTCAAAATTTTTTGCAGACGAACCGCCGCCAACAATCGACTTGCGGGGCTTGCGCACAAAACTCCGACGCCGTCGACATCGGGCACTTGACCAATCGCGCCGCCGCCGAGCATGACAATCACGTCCGCGCCCGAAGTTTCAATTTGTGCGGGCGGCGAATATTCGTCTTCGAGCCAGCCCATCAATTTTTCGGCGACGAAACTTGTGCACAGCAGGTAAAAAACCGTCGTGAACACGAACACGAGGATTGAAAGTTTCCTGTCGACGCGGAAAAGTTTGACGACGAGCGCGAGCATCAGGATGACGAACAGTCCCGGAGGCAAAATCCAGCTTGCGGCGAACTTCAATGCGTAAACCAAAAAAATCACCCCGACCGAATCCGATAAAAATTTCCGTCATGATATAACAGCGGCGAAAAATTTTCAACAGCGCACGTGTGTCGTGTTACTTTTCTTTTGGCGCAAAAGACCCGCTTTAAAAGCGGGGGAACAATTGGTTTGACCGCCTCGCCAATTGAAGCGACAACGTTGAACCAATTGGATGCAACGTCCACGTTGCCAAAAGAAAACAGCCCGCAGGTGA
>JAFVBP010000033.1 GCA_017479925.1 Selenomonadaceae bacterium
CCCGAACAGGAACGCGCCATTAACCGTACCGTCAAATATTTCGCGAAGAAACGCAACAAAACTTTCCTGTGGAACGCGAAAATGCGTTTCGGCAAAACTCTTTGCGCGCTTGAAGTTGTCCGACGCATGAATTTCGGCAAGACGATTATCGTCACGCACCGACCCGCCGTCAAAGAAAACTGGTTCGACGATTACCAAAAAATCTTTCACGACGACAATTACGGCTCGAAGTCACGCGGCGAAAGTCTCGGAACTCTGCTTGCACGCGGCAAAAATTTCGTTTACTTCGCGTCGATTCAAGACCTGCGCGGCTCCGAGCGTTTCGACAAGAATCACGAAGTTTTTGCGGAAAATTTTGTTTGGGACTGCGTCATTGTCGACGAAGCGCACGAAGGCACGCAAACCACAATCGGCAAAAAACTTTTGGCGGAACTGGTCAAGCCCGCGACGAAAGTTCTTCAGCTCAGCGGCACGCCGTTTAACCTTATCGACGACTTCACCGAAGAAAATTCGTTCACGTGGGACTACGTCGACGAACAACGCGCCAAAGCCGATTGGTACCTCAATCACGGCGATATTCCGAATCCGTATGCCAAACTGCCGAAGATGAAAATTTACACTTACGACCTCGGTGAACTGATTGGCAAGAGTTACCTTGACATCGTCGACAAGGCGTTTAACTTCCGCGAATTTTTCAGCACGAACGACAAGGGCAAATTCGTTCACGAAACCGACGTTAAGCGGTTCCTCGACCTGCTCGTCAAGGCGGACAAGAACAATTATCCGTTTTCGCGACCCGAATTCTGCGACATGTTTCGCCACACGCTTTGGATTGTGCCGGGCGTCAAGGCAGGTTACGCGCTCAGTCAACTGTTGCAGAATCACCGCGTCTTTTGCAACTTCGGCATTGCCAACGTGGCGGGCGACGGCGACGAAGATATTCCGTACACCGACGCGCTTAAACTCGTGCAAAAAACCATTGCCGAAAACGACTATTCGATTACAATTTCCTGCGGCAAGCTCACGACGGGCGTCACCGTTCCCGAATGGACTGCCGTTCTGTACTTGGCGGGCAGTTATTCGACTTCGCCGACAAGTTATCTGCAGACGATTTTCCGCGTGCAAAATCCGTGCAACTCAAACGGCGTTGTCAAAGAAATTTGTTTCGTCTTTGACTTCGCGCCCGACCGCACGTTAAAAATGGTCACCGAAGCCGCCGACGTGTCCGCCCGCGCAGGGCAAACCTCTGCCGAACACCGAAAACGTCTCGGCGAATTTTTGAACTTCTGCCCCGTTATCGCCTTGTCGGGTTCAGAGATGCAAGAATTCGACGCCGATAAACTTCTGCAGGAAATCAAAAGCGTTTACGCCGAACGCGCCGTTCGCAACGGTTTCGACCACAGAAATCTTTACAACGACAAATTGCTCAAGTTGACCGATGTCGACTGGCAAAAGTTTGTTAAGCTCAGCGGTATCGTCGGCAAAAGCGGCAAAATCGCCAAACCGTCCGAAGTCACCGTCAACAAGCAGGGTCTCGACGACGAACAGCACGAAGGCAACGACGCCAAAAAGCCCAGACGCGAATTGACGCCCGAAGAACTCGAACTGCAACGTCAACGCAAAGTCAAGAGCAACGCAATTTCGATTCTGCGGCAAGTTTCGATTCGGATGCCGCTCCTGATTTACGGCGCGGAAGTTGACTTCGACACCGACATCACCATTGACAAATTCGCGGCTCTTGTCGACGACGCAAGCTGGGCTGAATTCATGCCCAAAGGCGTCACCAAAGAATTTTTCGCCGAATTCGTCGACTACTACGAGCCTGACGTTTTCGTCAAAGCCGGTCGCCTCGTCCGTCAACGCGCCAAAGCTGCCGACGAACTCAAGCCGACCGAACGCGTCAAGGAAATCGCCGAAATGTTCGCGACGTTCAAGAATCCCGACAAGGAAACCGTCTTGACGCCGTGGCGCGTCGTCAACCTGCACATGACCGAAGTTTTCGGCGGCTGGAACTTTTTTGCCGACAATCCGCCGCAACTCGTGCCGACTGAAATTTTCAGCGCGAACAGTCACATACTCGAAATCAACTCGAAGACCGGGCTTTATCCGCTGTTCGTCGCCTACAGCATTTATCGCGCACGGCTCGGCAACACCAACGAAACCGATAAATCGCTCGACGAACTTCGGCGCATTTGGGACATGACCGTCGCCGAAAATGTTTTCGTCATTTGCAAGACGCCAATGGCCGAAACTATCACCCGCCGCACGCTCACGGGTTATCGCGGCTCGACCGTCAACGCCGAATGTTTCAAAGACCTTATCCCGACGCTGAAGATGACGCCGCAACGGTTTATCAAACGCGTCACCGATAAAAATTTCTGGTTCAAAGGAGCGCATGGC
>JAFVBP010000034.1 GCA_017479925.1 Selenomonadaceae bacterium
ACTTTGCCTTTGGCGGCGGCAACCAAACTTGCAATGACGCAACCGCGTTGATTCGGCTTGAAGCGCAAAGATTTTTCGGGGCACGCGTCCGCCTGCACGACGGCGACGGGTGACGTGCGCAATTTAATGAGTTCGGCAATTTTGCTGTTCATGAAAATTCCTCCGTTGAAAAGTTTGCGTTCGGACAATTCGCCCGTATGCCGTCGGAACACCAAAAAAATTCCCGCGCAGGTAAAATCTGCTTAACGATTTTACACGCGGAGGTGTCGACATGGAAATTATCGGCATAATCTTGACTCTCGTGTACATTTACGCGGGCGACAAGGCAAATTACTATTTGAAGTATCACCTGTTGGGCGTGCGCGCCGAAGTTTACGGCGACACGGGCAATTACATTATGTCGCGGTTCATTTGGAGCGCAATTCTCGGCTGGGCGACAATTCCAATCGCCGTGATTCACTACCTGTTGACGAACAAGCAGTAACGCGGAGGTGTCGGCAATGTCGGGAGCAACAGCAACGGCAGCATTACGCGAATTCGCCAAACTAACCAGCACAAATTTTTCCGTTCTCATAACCGTGATAGGCACGACGGTTTTGACGGTGATGTTGTTCGGTTGGTACGCGAAAAAAAAATTGCCGCCCGAAGCAGACGACTTCGAGAAACGCGAGCCTCTCAAAGACATTCATCTCGGCTGGTATGTGGGATTGTTCGCAGTGGAGATTTACAGCTTTTGCGATCAGCTCACGGCGTCAAAAGCAGATTTTAACGGAACAGACTTTTTTGCCGCAACCGCGCTCAACGTCATGCTCAACGCCATTGTGTTTTTCATTTGCTACGGAATTTTGAAAGTTGCGGGCGTCGACAAAGAAAATCCTTACGAGCGTTGCAAGAAAGCCTTCATGGGTCTTGTGATTTTGTCGTGGGCGTTAATGGCACTGCCCGATTACACGGATGTTCCGACGAGCCAAAATGTCCCCGCCGTCAATCAACAGGTACAAGCCGAATTCGTCATCAATTTGAACGGCGAAAACATTTTCATTGACCTCAACACTTTGGTTCGGACGAACAACACTAACGAGGACGCCGCGCCCGAATTTAAATGCGTTTTGGTCGGTGAGGACGGCACTCGGCAAAGTTGCGAATTCAAAGCACGCGGCATTGTCGTCGTGTACATTGACGGCATCAAAGTCGCCGATTCGGTCGAAAATCCCGACATTGAAAAAGTTTACAGTGCCATCGTCAAGAAATTTCTGTGAGCCGATCAAATCAACAGTTGAGTTTCGCCGAGTTTATGCAAAAGTTCGTTCGTTTGCATGACGGACATTTTCTGTTCGACGGCGAAAATTATCGTCGAATCCCACGGGTTGCGCGGATAAAGCGGGCTTTGTTTCGCGTACCTGAGCAAGTATTGTACCTCATCCAAATTTAAACCCATTGCGATTGCCAACGCCAAAAGTTTCGGTCGCGACGGGTTTTTTCTTGTGCCCGAAAAAATGTGGTAAGCGTATTCGCGATTGAGTTGCGACGCCGCGATAACGTCAGGCTTGGACAAATTCTTTTCGGCAAGCAGGCTCGACAGATATTCGTGAAGCGGCAAGACGAATTCATCTTGATTGCGTTGGCGATAATCTTCGACGTTGCGCTCGTTTTTGAGTTCGACGAACAAATCGCCGGTGTTTTTTGCGAAAGTTGGCAAGTCAATCACTCCTTTTTGTGCTATGATAGCCAAACAGAAATTTTTTGCAAGGGCGGTGATCTCATGACGGATTTCGATAAATTTTTCGGCGCGGCGTATGACCTCGTCGACACGATTAAATCCGACGGTAAAAGTTTCGTCGCCGTCGTCTACGACAAGCACGCCAAACGTCTTTGCCTCATGAAGGAACGCGACGCCCGCTTGACTGAGCTGTACAAAATTCTGCGCGAATTGGACTTGCCGCACGTCCCGAAGATTTATCGCACCTTCGACCGCGACGGAAAACTTGTCGTCATCGAAGAACACATCGACGGTCAAACGCTCGACGAAATTTTGACGTATCGTCCCGAAATTTTGAGCGAAAAGCTCGCGACGAAAATTCTGTTGCAGGTGTGTGACGCGCTGGTTGAGTTGCACAAGGCGGACATAATTCACCGCGACTTGACGCCGTCGAACATCATGTTGACCGCCGACAACGCCGTCAAGCTCGTCGACTTCGGCATTGCGCGGATTTTCAAGCCCGAAAGTTCAGCCGACACGGAATTTTTGGGCACACGCGGCTACGCGGCACCCGAACAGTTCGGCGTTTTCGACCTTGGACAGACCGACGCCCGCACGGATATTTTCGTCTTGGGCACGACCGTCAAAAACTTGCTCGGCAAAGATTATCGCGGCAAGCTCGTCGATGTGCTGAACCGTTGCACCGACTTAAATCCCGCGAATCGTTACCAATCTGCGGGCGACGTGATTCGTGCCGTCAAACGCGCTCAAAAATTGTATCTGCTCAAGCGCGTGACTTTGACCGTTGCAATGCTCGGCGTGATTTCTTTTGCGGCAAAGACGATTGACTTCACCGATTATAAGGGACAAGCGACAAGCGACACGGGACAAGTTGAATTGCCGACCGTTGCCGCTGTCGATATACCGACCGTTGCCGAAGTTCAGCCGCCCGAAGTTGCCGAAGTTCAATCGCCCGCAACTTTAAGCGACGACACCGCGAAAAGTTTAATCGACTTCGCGAACACTTCGACCGACGCGCAGATTTTCACCGTGCCCGACGTGCAAGTTGCGCCGTTGCCTACTCGCCCGCCGCTTAAAGTTGAGCCGGTTAAAGAACCCGAACCGAAACGAAGCCGATTAGCCGACCGCGTGAAGCTGTATTTGTACATTAACGGCAAGCTCACCGAAAACAACGGCGAATACACGACTTTGGGCAACGTGACGTTCACCGCCGCCGAAGTCGAAAGTTGGCCGCGCAACGATAAAGGCGACGTGCTGTTTCCCGCGAACTTTACGGCGCGCTTGACGATTGACAACATCACCACGAAAGATTTGGTTGACCCGTTAATCGGCGTACGTTTCGGCAGCGACAAAGATACATTTTCCGACGGCAGACCGACCGTCGCGGCGGGACAAAAAATCACCGTCGACATCCCAATCGCGGGTAAGCTTGCGTTTCGTGCCGGTCAAGATGAGGGCACGCTCACCGTCGCGGTGCGTCCGTCGAGCGAAAAGCGAGGTGTCGTCCTTCGGCGCAACCTCGAAATTCAGTGAACGGCGGTGAAACTTTTGGCAATCGGGATAATTGCGGAATACAACCCGTTTCACGCGGGACACGCATATCAAATCGCGCAGATTAAAACTTTGTCGGACGCGCCAATCGTCGCCGTCATCAGTGGAAGTTTCACTCAACGCGGCGAACCTGCAATTTTGGACAAGCACACGCGGGCACGACTTGCGATTGATAACGGCGTCGATTTAATTTTTGAATTGCCGTTCGTCAACGCGGTCAGAAGTGCTCAAGACTTCGCACGCGGAGCAATTCGGTTGCTCGAAAGTTTGGGCGTCGTCGACACGTTGGCTTTCGGCGCGGAAGTGACGGACTTAACGGCACTCAAACGGGCGGCGGCGATCTTCGACGAAAAATTTTTCGCGGACGAACTTCACGCGCTCATGTCGACGGGCACAAGTTACGCGCACGCCGTCACGAAAATTTTGGCACGCGTCACCGCACTCGACGAAAAATTTTTGCGTCAACCGAACACGATTTTGGCGGTGGAGTACTTGAGAACATTGCCCGAAAAAATTTCGCCGTTGCTGATAGCGCGACGGGGAGCCGCTTACGACGACGCGACTTTACACGAAGAATTTTCGTCGGCATCGGCAATTCGTGCGGCAATTCGCGAACCGTCACCGCCGTGGAAAAAAATTTCCGCGCAGGTTTCAATCGACACGTTGACGGCACTTCGCGACGAAAAAATTTCGGGCTTCGTCGACGAAGAATTTTTGTTTCGCCCGCTGTTGACCAAACTGTTGACCGCGACCGCCGCCGACTTGCAAAAAATTTACGGCATGACCGAGGGGCTTGAATTCCGATTGCTCAACGCCGCGTCGCAAGCCAAAAATTTTTCGGAGTTGGTGACGCTCGTCGTCGGGCGACGATTTACCGCAAGTCGCGTGCGTCGACTAATTTTGTATACATTGCTTGACGTGAC
>JAFVBP010000035.1 GCA_017479925.1 Selenomonadaceae bacterium
ACTGCATTCGTCACGGCGTCGAAGTCGTCGAGGAGAATTTGGCTTGACATGCGAAAAATACTTTTGGCGACGTTAATCGCGTTGTTCAACTTCACAACCTGCGCGGCTTCCGACAAACTCGACGCGGCGGAAATTCGTTTGACGTGCGCGGTCTGTTCACTCGGAGCGTACAGCGGCGACGAAAGTTTTCTGTTGCGCTCGATGCTTGCCTCACGCGGCTGGACGATCGAAAAGCTGTCGAAAAAAAATTCCCTTGCCGACGCGAAGGCTTTCCTGGTCAGCAAGGGCAACGTGAAAATTTTGACGGTCGCGGGCACCGAATCACTCAAAGATGTCGAAGTTGACTTCCGCGCAGGTCGCGTGCCGCTCAATGACGGCGTGCCGCTCGACGATTCGGTCAAACGTCCCGCCGATAAAATTTTCGTGCACAGAGGTTTTCGCGATTACGCCGACGTTGTCTTGAGCGACGGGCTTCTCGAACGGCTGAAAGCTTCGTTGACGGCAAATCCCGACGAAAAACTTTACTTGACGGGTCACAGTCTCGGCGGTTCCGTCGCGATTGTCATGGGCTTGCGACTTATCGATTCGGGCGTCGACAAAAACCGTTTCGCCGTGATAACTTTCGGCTCAATGGCGGTCGGCAGTAAGGCTTTGGCGAAAAGTTACGAAGACAAAATCGACGTTACCCGCGTCGTCATGAAAGGCGACGTGCTCAAAAAAACTACGCGTGCGCTCGGTTTCGCGGATTTCGGCAAGGTGATTAAATGCGACTCCTTCGGCGGCGAACATTACGAACACAAAATGGCGGTTTATCTCGACAGCGCGATTCGCGATTTTTACGACGCGGGCGGCACCTTCAGCCACGAAGTTCAAGACAAAGTCAACGCGTCGATTTACGTTGCGCCCGTCCTGCTCGAAAAGGACAATTTCCGCAAGTTCGACGCCAAACTCGTCGTCAACGCGATTAACGACAGCCTGTCGAATCATTTCGGGCAACTGACCTTCGCCAAACCCGCAAGCGTCAACATCGACGAACGGCAGGTTATGGACGCCGATTTCGACGAATACATCAACGCGTCGACGGAGGCAGGTTGCAGTTACACGCTGATTCGGATTCTGCGCGCAAAAAAAATTCGTGACGCTCGTTCGGGTGAACGGCTCGTCACGCTGGAAGAAATTATTTTCGACGCGAACGGCTTCCCGCTGTCAATGCAAACGTCGGGCGCGTCAACCGAAAATTTGACGTTGCTTGAGGCGGCACTCTCCGCGCAAGAAACTTTGGCGGTCGCCGCGAAAAACGTCTTCACGAAATGATTTTGTCGGTGACGGCTGCGACGGGAATTGACTCCTGCGCGGAAGTCGCCAAATTTTTTACGGTGACGGTCGAGTTGGCAACTTCGTCTTCGCCGACGATTAACGCAAACTTCGCGCCCGACTTGGCGGCTTGCTTCATTTGGGCTTTCAAACTTTTTCGCCCGAAGTCCATTGCCGCAGAAATGTTTTGTCGACGCAGATCCGTCAGCAGTTTGAACGCGTAAACTTGAGCCGCTTCGCCGCCCGCCACGACGAAGGCGGTAATTTTTTTTGTCGGCGCAAGTGAAATTCCCTGCAACTCCAACGCGAGCAGAATTCGTTCAAGCCCCGCCGCAAAGCCGACCGCAGGTGTCGAGTCGCCGCCGATTTCGCGAATCAAGCCGTCGTAGCGTCCGCCGCCCGCAACCGCAGATTGTGCACCGAGCGGCGCGTATTGAATTTCAAACGCGGTCTTCGTGTAATAGTCAAGTCCGCGCACAAGCCGATTGTCAATCGTGAATTCGACGCCCGCCGCCGTCAGGAAATTTTTCACGCCCGCAAAATGTTCGCGGCATTCGTCACAAAGGCACGTCTCAATTTTCGGCGCGTCGTCCATGAAATCTTTCAAGCCGTCAACCTTGCAGTCGAGAATTCGCAACGGATTTTTCGTCAAGCGACGCCGACAATCGCCGCAAAGTTCGTCCGCGCACTCCGTGAAATATTCGGTGAGCTTGCGACGGTAAATCGGTCGGCACGCGGGACAGCCGACGGTGTTGAGCTTGAGTTTCAGGTCGGTAAGTCCCAAACCGCGCAGGAATTCCCACGCCAACAAAATAATTTCCGCGTCGACGGCGGGATTTTTTTCGCCCAAAGCTTCGACGCCGAATTGATGAAATTCGCGCAAACGTCCCGCCTGCGGTCTGTCGTAGCGAAACATCGAGCCGACGTAAAACAGCTTGACAAGTCCCGCGTTGGCGTAAAGTTTGTTTTGCAGGTAAGCGCGCACAACCGACGCGGTATTTTCGGGTCGCAACGTGATTGAACGGTCGCCGCGGTCGGTGAAAGTGTACATCTCCTTGTCGACAACGTCCGTGCCTTCGCCGATACCGCGTTGAAAAAGTTCCGTGTGCTCAAAAGTCGGCGTGCGAATTTCCTCGTAACCGTAAAGCCCGCACAGTTCGCGAATTTTGTTTTCGAGCAAAAGCCAACCCGCGATTTGGTCGGGCAAAATATCTTTGGTGCCTCTCGGCGCATTCGTCAGCAATATCGTGACCTCCTCAGATTGTCAATTCGGCGACGGAAAACAACGCCGCGTTGCCCGAAATTTTGACGCGTTCGCCGACAACTTCGCAGTGCAAAATCCCGCCGCGAGCCGACGCCTGCCGTGCAAAAATTTTCGTCTTGCCGAGTCTGTTCGCCCAATACGGCGCGATTAAACAATGCGTCGAACCCGTCACGGGATCTTCGGGCACGCTGATTTTCGGCGCGAAAACCCTGGACACGCAGTCGAAATTTTTATCGGGAGCGGTCACCGCTTGCGTCAAGCCGTCGAGTTTGGCAAGCGCGTCAATGTCGGGCGAAAGATTTTCAACCGTTGCGGCGTCGTCCAAAATCATCAGCAAATCGCGGGCAAGATACGCTTCACGAACTTCGGCTTTGACGGCGGCGGACATTTCGGCGGTGACGGGAATTTTTTTCGGCACGTACGCGGGAAAATTCATCTCGAACAAATTTCCGCGACGTTCGACGAAAAATCTTCCGCTCAAGGTGTCGAATTCGACGGCGGACAAATTTTCGTCAAGCTGTGTCATGAGCACGAACGCGGTCGCAAGTGTGGCGTGTCCGCAAAAATCAATCTCCGCCGCGGGCGTGAACCAGCGTAGTCGAAAAATTTCACCGTCGCGCAGGACGAAAGCCGTTTCCGACAGATTGTTTTCGCGGGCAATGTTTTGCATCAAACTTTCGGGCGGAAATTTGTCGACGACACAGACCGCCGCAGGATTCCCGCCGAAAATTTTTTCGGTGAACGCGTCAACGATAAATTGTCGCATGTCAAACCTCCGTCAGACGAATTTGAGCCGCTTGAGTTCGGTGAGCAACACGTCGACTTCGTTGTCTTTGGTCGCCCAACTCGTCGCCAAACGTATAACGACTTTTTCGGCGGAAAATTTTTCCCACACGCGGAAACTGATGTTTTCGGCAAGTTTGCGCGCCTGCGTTTCGGTCAGCGTGAAGAAAATCAAATTCGCTTGGCTGTCGATGTACAGCTCGAAGCCCTGCTTTTGGATTTCGGCGCGAATTTTGTCCGCCATGTCGATGCCGCGTCGCCCGATTTTCAGATACAAATTGTCGGTGAACAGCGTGTAAAATTGCACGCCGAGAATTCGTCCTTTCGCCAAAAGTGCACCGTGTTGCCGAATCGTCGTGATGAAATGCGGGATAAAATTTTTTCGCGTGACGACCGCCTCACCGAAGAACGCGCCGCATTTCGTGCCGCCGATACAAAACACGTCCGCAAGTTCGTAAAGATTTTTCAGCGTGACGTTGTTTCGCGGGTAGGCCAAAGAGTAAGCAAGCCGCGCCCCGTCGACGTAAAGCACAAGATTTTTTTCGCGACAGACGGTGCTGAGCTTGCGCAATTCGTCAAGCGTGTAAATCGTGCCGTATTCGGTCGGTTGCGAAATGTAAACCATGCCGGGCGCAACCATATGTTCGTGCAACTCGTTTTCGTAGAATTGCTCGACAAAAATTTTCACGTCATTGGCGGAAATTTTCCCGTCGACGTGCGGTATCGTCAAAACTTTGTGACCCGTCGCTTCAATCGCACCGGCTTCGCGCAGGTTGATATGACCGCTGTCGGCAGCAATGACGCCTTGATACGACCGTAAAAGCGCGCTCACGACAACGAAATTTGCCTGCGTGCCGCCGACCATGAAGTAAATTTCGGCGTCGTTGGAACCGCACAGTTCGCGGATTTTTTTGCGTGCCGCCTCGGAAAATTCGTCTTCGCAGAAACCTGCGGTCTTTAGCAAATTCGTCCGCGTCAGGTTTGAAATAATCGTGTGATGCGCGCCTTCCTCGTAGTCGGCGGCGAAAGAAATTTTTTTCTCGTTCATGATGGCTCCTCAACTAAAACTTTTTTGAACACCTCTAAATTGGTAAGTTCACGCGGGCGACAATAAATCGCGAATACGACTTCCTTAAAGTAACCGTCGAATTCGGGCAGAATTTTTTTGTACGCACGGGCGACGACTTCGGGATTGTTTTGGAACGCGCCGCAACCGAAAGCACCCGTCACGAAAATTTCCGCGCCTTGATGTGCGACGACCGTGAACATGTGCCGCAACCGCCGTTCCTGCAGGGCAAAAAGTTCCTCGTCAGTGATGCGCGCAGTTTGAGAGTGCCCGGGATTGTAAGCGTTATTCGGGCGTTCCCGCAAATTCGGCGCGGCGACAGTCACCACGTCGACGGTCTCCCAACGTTCACGCGGCAAACGGGCGGGCTTTTCCACGTCGCTTTTGCAAATGACGATTTCGGGCGTGTAAATGCAAGCGTCGTCGTAGAGCGAATCGCTTCGTTCGCGGTTGACTTTGTAATATCGTCGCCAATTTTCGTCCGTGTTGAGCACGGGATAAAGCGTCGAACAGCGGCACAGAGCTTCTTCCTGCGCACGCGAACCGTGTTTGACGCCGCCGCCGGGATTGGTCGCCGACGCGAAATTGTGCACGGCAATTCGCGCTTCGGGCTGTCTGCCTTGCATGAAAACCGCCGCTTCAAACGAACGTTTGCGCACAACCGTCACTGTCGTCTTGGCGAATTTCTTTTGCGGCAACGGCGGATAATTTTGCGCGTCGAAAAAAACCGTATCGTCAGTCGAAATGTGTACGGCTTCGCGCAGGAATTCATCCGTCTTGTAAAAATTTTCCGTGTCAAGGAAAACGTCAACCATCTCGTCTTTCGTCACGTAAGCCATAAATTTTACCTCCGTTCGCGGTCGTGTCGACGGCTGTGTAAACCGCCGCAAGAGCCGCCTCGCGCTTGGCAATGTATCTGTCAAGGTCGCGCATGTAAGTCGTCAAATCTTTTGCGTTAAAAGCTGTGTGCAGGTGAACTTCGCTTTGGTCGGGCACCTTCGTCGACGCCGCGGAGCCGACGCCCAAAATCGTCTGTCGTTCGCCCATAATCTGCACGTTGTAAACACTTTCGCCGCCGCGTTTGCACCAGCCGACGTTTTCGATCTGCCCGCCCATGTTGCTTTGACGGTAAAGGTAATACGGCATGAAACCTTCGCCGCGCAGAACTTTGTTGGCGAACGTCGACATGCGTTGAACTTCGTCGTCACTCGGCAGGCGAAAATCTTCGGGCGTTTTGATTTCGTCCGCAAGCAGTTGTTGCATCGTCGAACCGCGTTTAATCGCCAAAGCGTGAATCGTCACGTCGTCAGGTTGCAAAGCCAAAACTTTCCGCAGGCTGTCTTGGAAGTCGGCAAGCTTTTCGCCCGGCAAGCCCGCAATCAAGTCGGTGTTGATTAACCAGTCGCCCGCAGTTCGCAAGTCGTTGAAAGCCCGCGTCACGTCGTCAACTGTGTGTGCCCGCCCGATAAAATCAAGCGTGCGCTGTTGCATCGTCTGCGGATTGACGCTGATTCGCGTGACGGGAAATTTCTTCAGCGCGGCAATTTTTTCGGCGTCAATGGTGTCGGGTCGCCCGCACTCGACGGTAAATTCTTCGACAGCGTCAGTGTGAAAGGCGTCGAAAACTTTGCTCAGCATCTCGACGAAAAATTTTTCGGGTAAGGCAGTCGGAGTGCCGCCGCCGACGTAAATCGTTTGAACTTTCAAGCCGTAACGTTTAATCGCGTCCGCCGCCGCCGAAATGTCGCGGGTCAACACGTCCATAAACGCACCAACTTTTTCGTCCGCGGGCAACACGAACGACGGGAACGAGCAGTACAGGCAACGCGTCTTGCAAAACGGAATGCCGACGTACACGCCGACGGTTTTCGCGTCGCTTGCGTTGAGAATCGGCAGTTGACGCAACGCCACTTCGGTCAACAGAGCCGCCTTGTCGCGGTCGGTCAAAAAATCCGCGCAGATTCGCCGAAAAATTTTGTCGCGGTCAATGACGCCGTGACTTGTGACGCCGAAGCCGAGTTCAAGCCAACGCTGAATAATTTTCGTCGGTCGCACGCCGTGCAAAATCCCGTAAGGCACCGTGTCAAGCCCGAAGTTGTCGACAAGCAGAACATACAGATTTTTCTTGACGAGCCGATTGATTTCCGCGCCGAGTCTTTCGTCGGGGCGAGCCGTTGAACTTTTGCGGAAAAATTTTGCCGCGCCGCCGTTGACGACTTTGATTCGCGTGATGATTTTGTCGCCGATAACTTCGTTGAAAATTTCCAGCGCGTCAAAATCCGCCGTTTCGTCCGCACGTGCATTGACGACGTTAAGCGAATTGAGCACTTCCCGAACGATTTTGTCGAAGTCGACGCCGCCGAAAATTTTCAGAACTTTTACCGTGACACGCAAAAAAATCGCCTCCCGTGCGTCAAGTCTCCGTTTGACAGTCTTTGCAGTAGCCGAAAAATTTCACTTCGTGGTTGAGGATTTTGAAGCCCGACTTGCGGGAAATGACTTCTTCGAGTTCGTCGAGTAAATCTTCGTCGAATTCGATGACTTTCTTGCAGTTGAGGCAAATCAAGTGGTGGTGGTGGTGAACGTTCGGATCGGCGGTGTTGAGTTCGTAGCGGGCGCAACCGTCGCCGAAGTCAATTTGCACGAGGATACCGAGCTTGCTGAGCAGGTCGAGCGCACGATAAACCGTCGCCAAACCGATTTCCGATTCTTTTTCGCGCAACAGACTGTAAACGTCTTCGGCACTCAAATGTTCGGGGTGCTCAACAAAAATTTGCAAAATCTCCTTGCGTTGCGGCGTCATTTTGTAACCGCGTTCGTACAGTTTGCCGCGCAGGTCTTTCAGGGAAAACAGTTGATGATTTTCGCTCATGGAAATTTCCCTCCAAATATCAAGTCGCGACGATTATAGCAAATTAAGTGACAAGCGAAAAGGGACAACTTGCGACGCCGCGTTGTCACAAAAAAATCCTCGCCGTGTTGACGAGGACTTTTTTGATAACGCGTGATCGAAAATCCGACCGCCTGGACGCCGCGTTGACGGGAAGTTTATCACAGTTTCAGCGCGTCAAGTTCGCGGATAAAGTTCACGGATTTTAAGCCGCTACCCAAAATCGAGTGAAGGTAGTCGACGAAAAAACTTTCCGCCGCGTCCAGTTGCGTCGAGTTGAACCGTAATTTCGTGTCGGCGCGCCAATCGAATCCGAGCATCGTCTCAAAAGTTTTTCGCAAGCCGACGGGATACGGG
>JAFVBP010000036.1 GCA_017479925.1 Selenomonadaceae bacterium
GACAATCCACGTCGCGATAAAGCCGACTACGTAAGACGTTGCAAGCCCAATCAAGTACACGGCGATATTGTTCGTCGTCGCGGCAAGCGGCAAGCCCGAAATGCCCAACGTCGCCGCACCGACCATGAACGTCGCTTGAACTGCACCGCCGAACGCTCCGCCGACACACGCGCAAATAAACGGCTTGAACAGCGGGAACGTCACGCCGTAAATCAGCGGTTCGCCGACGCCCATCATGCCGACGGGCAAAGCCGACGCGATTGTTTTTTTGAGGAATTTGTTTTTTGTCTTGAAGTAAACAGCAATCGACGCGCCGACTTGTCCGCCGCCCGCCATTGCCAAAATCGGAAGCAGAATCGTCACGCCGAATTGTGAAATTAAATCGACGTGAATCGGCGTCATCGCTTGGTGAATGCCCAACATGACGAGCGGCAACCACACGCCCGCCAAAACGAAGCCGACGACTGCGCCGCCCGATTTAATTGCCGTGGTCGCCGCCGTGCCTATTGCGTCCGACAGCGTGCCGCCAATCGGTTGCAGGATGAAAATTGCCGCCGCGCCCGCGATTAAAACCGTCACCAGAGGCGTCAAAAACAGGTCGAACATTTCGGGAATGATTTTGTGCAGACGTTTTTCAAGCCAAGCACCGACCGCCGCGACGATTATCACGGAAATGACGCCGCCGCGTCCCGGTACCAGCGCGTGCCCGAAAATGTTCACGTCCGCAAGCGCGGGATGTGTCATCAACGCCGCAAGCACGCCGCCGATAATCGGTGTCCCGCCGAAAACTTTTGCCGCGTTGACGCCGATAAACAGGTTCATGCCCCAAAAAACCGCGTTGCCCGCAACCATGAGCAACTTGACAATCGGGTCGCCTTCAAGCGCGGGTGAAATTTTCACCGCCAAACTGACAAGCCCCGTGAGCAGACCGCAGGCAATGAAACCCGGTATCAGCGGCGTGAAGATGCTCGCGATTTTCTTGAAAAACAGCTTGACGGGTGTGGCGTTCTTTGCGCGAATTTTGTCGTGCAGAGCCTTGCCGTCGCCGACTTTGACCGCGTTGCTTTTTTCGAGAATTTCGTTGACGACGCCCGTGACGGAAGTGGCTTTGCCCGCGCCGAGGATAACTTGAACTTCGTCGCCGTCGACGTTGACGCCGAGCACGCCGTCGATTTTTTTCAGCGCGTCAATCATGAGATCGTTTCGTTCAAAAAGGCGCATACGCAGGCGCGTCATGCAGTTTGTGACTTGAGTCGCGTCCGAGTGCATGACGTTGCTCGTGCCGCCGACTGTGTCAAGAATTTGTTTGGCAAGCTCCTCGTTTGTAATTGTAATCGTCTCCCATCAAAAGAACGTCGCGTCGAAAATTTCCGCTCAATAGAACGGCTCAAAATAGCCCCAGCGAACTTCGGAATTCTCGTATGAACCGGGCGTTTCGTCGTAAGTCACGCAGAAACGGTAATAAGTACCCGCACCAATGTTGTCGTCAATCTGCGGGTCGAAAACGTATTCGACGCCGTCAATCGCAATGACGCACCAAATGTGGCCGGTCATGCCGCCCGAAGCCCGCGCCGTCAAGCCGTAAACCGTGTAGCAGTTCAAGCCGATAGCCCGCGTCAGAGCCGCAAACGCGCAGGAATAATCGTCACACGCGCCGACGTGCCCCGTCAAAATGCCGTAAGCCCGCGCCGTGCCGTTGTCTTCGGGGAAGTCAAGTCGCAAGACGTTATCGCCGTAACTGCAGGTGTCGACAAGATAATTGTAACACGCCAAAACTTTTTCGTAGGTCGACATGCCGTCGTAAGTTATCGCCGCCAAAGTTCGCGCAACCGCCTCGTCGCAGTAAGGGTCGCCCGTGAACGTCGGGTAAAGTTCGGCGTTGTTTAACAGATATTCGGCGTCCGTCGCTTGAGCGGAACTCGTCAACAGACACAGCGTCAACGCCAAAGTCGCAAGGAAATTTTTCATAGTGAAACCTCAATTCGCAGTAAACAAGTTACGGTTGTCGAACGACCAACGACCGTTCAAATTGGATGCAACGGTCGCTTTAAAAGCGACGGAACAATTTGGTGTGACCGATTCGCCAATCGGAGCGAAAACGCCGTACCAAATTGGATGCAACGTCACGTTGCTGTTTCATCGTTTAATCACCTTGAGCCAATCTGACCACGGCAAACCGATCTGTTCGGTTCGCGTGCCTTGAACGAATTCGTAAAACAGGCGAATTTTTTTCGCACGGTCGCGATTCATGCGCGCATGCCAATCGTCGCCCGTCGGCTCAAGCAAAAGATTCGAGCCGCCCAACAGGTATTGCCGCCTGCAAATGTCCTCAAGCGACACGTCGGGATTTTTCATGATGTCGTACATGACCAGAAACGTCGTCGTGCGCCCGTGACCGGCGTGGCAGTGGAAGTGCAACCATGAATTTTCGGGCAAGTTCGCGACGAAGTAAATAAAATCGTCGACGACTTCGGGCGCGGGAAATTGCATGTCCGCCGCCGCGAAACGTTTGTATTCGACGCCGACATTCACGCAGACTTCGTTTTCGGTTTGCAGGACACGCGGAACAATCGTCACGGGCTTGAACTTTTGCTTGTCGTCGTTGCCCAAAGGCTCGAATTTCGTTTCGACGCCGCGCAGATTTTTAAGCAGTTCAATTTCGGTCGCCTCAACTTCGGCGGCGGTTTTGCCCGCGTTGGCGGCGTTGTGTTTGACCCACCAACTGACGGGAATTGCGTTCGCGAAGCCGTGAGATTCTTGACGCAGGTCGACGACAAAAATTTTCGCGTCGGGAGCAATTGCCGAAATTTTTTCGCAAATAGCCGTCAAAGCCCGTTCCGAAGGTTGCGCGCCCGCCGAAGCGTGAAGTTCAGCCAAACCTGCGCGGGTCGGCTCTTTGCCGCGAGCGTCGACGTGCCAATCATCCGCCGTCAAACGGAAATTTCGCAACTCGTCGGAAGACGAACCGTCAAGTCGCCAAACGCCGTCGGTTTTCGCCGCCGCAACGGAAAAAATTGCCGCAGTCAAAAGCACAATCACCGCGCCGACAAGAAATTTCTTCGCCAAAATGTTTCACCTCTCGAAAAACGTTTGTGCGCAAGTCTATCAATTTATTTTCAGTCGGTCAACGTCGCCGCGCAGGAAATTCACGCCGCTGCAAGAAAACTCGCGGGAGGTGATTTCATGAATATCGATTACATTTCGCAAGTGATTCGCCCGTATGTCGTGAACAATGCGTTGGCTTACGCGGACTTCGAGCGTGTGTTCGGCTTTTTGGAACTGCGCGAACAATGTCCGATCGTTGACATCATCCGCGACGAGCTGAAGATTGATTTCGTCGACGAACTTTCGACGGAGCCGACAACTTCCGCCGAAGCCGAGTCGCCGATTGTCAAGCGTGCGAACGAAATTCAGGCGTCGAACAGAATTTTGATTGAGCTGATTCAACGCGGCGACGAACAGGCGCGACAAGATTTGTGCGTCAAAAACAGCGGGCTGGTTTACAAATCCGCCAAATATTATTGCGAAAAATTTCCCTGCAAGTTGGAGCTTGAAGACCTCGTGCAGGAAGGCAACCTCGGCATGTTGCGGGCGGCGGAAAAATTTGACTTCAGCAAAAACACGCAGTTCAGCACTTACGCGACGTTTTGGATTAAGCAGGCGATTACCCGCGCCATCATGGACACGGAACTTTTCATGCGGCTGCCCGTGAATCTCGTAGAACAAATTCTGAAGGCGACACGGCTTGACCGCGATTTTCAAACGCAAGGTTACGGCATTCTCGAACGGTTTGCACTTGTCTCGTCGGCAATGGATACGAACGTCGAACTCGTAACGAAACTTTTCAAACTTCGCAACGTTTACATGGACATGACTTCGCTTGACGTGCCCGTCGGCAAAGACGGCGACGCCGAAGCTGTCGAAGAGACCGCAAATTTCACTCGGCTTAAAGAACAGCTCGGCGAAATGTTGGATATGTTGACCGCCCGCGAAAAAGAACTTCTGCGCTTGCGTTTGGACTTAAGCGACGGCAAACCGCGTTCACTCGAAGAAGCCGGCAAAGGTTTCCTCGTCACCCCCGACCGACTTCGGCAGATTGAAGCCAAAGCGTTGAGCAAACTTCGTAACTTCGCACGCTCGAAGACGTCTTAAAGGGCGTGCGTTAAGTTTGTTCGGCGAAAGTGCAGACCTCGACGCGGCGACGAATATCCGATTGAGCAAAACTTTTCCGACGCGACGAAGAAACTTCTGCTCGATCACTTTGCACGGCTTGAGGACGCCGACAATCCCGTCAAAAAATTCGGGCGACGCGGAACTTTTGAGCAAGCCGAAAGTCACCGTGCTGAATTTGTTCGCCGCCGTGACGAAAAAAGTTTTTCCGCGACGTGTTCGTCACGGCACCGACGGGCGCGGGCAAGTCGCTCATCTTCCAGATACCCGCGATTTACCTTGCCGAACGTTTCAAACTGCTGACGATTGTCGTGTCGCCGCTGATTGCGCTCATGAACGACCACGTCATCAACCTCGGGCTGAAAAATTTCGACGGCGTAGAAACAATCAACTCCGAAACGCCGCCGAACAATCGGGCTTGTCGTCATTGACGAGGCGCACATCGTCACCACCCGGGGCAAGCAGTTCCGACCCGATTAATGGTACCTGGGCGATTACATCAGTCGCCTGCGAAAAGTTCAGCGCGGTACAAAAAATCACGGCTTTGTTATGCGGCTTCTCGGACGAATCAAGCGCGACGACATCGAAATTAAAATCGACACGCAAGCTTTGGCGACGGGCACGCGACTTGAGGACGCCAAATATTTTTTCAACGCGGCAGGTGAAAACGTCGAAATTTACCACGGGCGACTTCGCAAGGAAGTCAAACGCGACGCTTACGACAATTTCCGCAGCGGCAAAAGTCCCGTCATGCTTGCAACCAAGGCTTTCGGCATGGGCATTGACATCAGCGACATCAAAAACGTGTGGCACTTCGCCTCGCCCGGCAGCGTTTGCGATTACGTGCAGGAAATTGGTCGTGCGGCTCATGCGGAAAATTTCAACGGCGCGGCTCTGTACCACTACGACAAGCGCGATTTCAAGTACGTCAACACTTTGCACCAACTTTCCGCGATTAAAAAATATCAGCTCGTCGAAGTGCTCAAAAAAAATTCGCGAACTGTACTATCGCGGCGGCGGGCGTTTTGACGTTCAACATGTCGGGCGGCGCGGGCAACCAACTTGCAATTCGCGTCCTGCAGGTGTCGAAGCTCAAGCGAATTGTCGACAAGCCGCAAACTTACCGCAACCGAATTCTTGAGCTGACGGAGGCGCGTCACAAACTTTCAATCGCGATGCTCACGCACATTTACGAAAGCAACTTCACCAACGCGCAACTTTGGGACGTGCTCGAAGATTATTTTCTCGGTAAAATTCCCGACGAAGTTTTACCTGCGTCAAAAGCGTGACCGACAATCAGGCCGACATGGATGTCGGCCGCCCGCCTGCGTTGAAACCGTGATGGTTTCATTGCAGGCGCAGTTTCTTTTGGTTACTTTTCTTTGCTGCCAAAGAAAAGTAACAGATTCGCGCAACTTTGGGACGTGCTCGAAGATTATTTTCTCGGCAAAATTCCCGACGAAGTTTTGTCCGCGTCAAAAGCGTGACCGACAATCGCAACGCAATTCCGCCGTCGACAACGGCAACGGTAATAGGTCGACATGGATGTCGGCCGTCGTCGCCCGTCGCATTAATGCAGGATGCATTAACGCGGGCGCGTCTTTCTTTGGTTACTTTCTTTCCACGCGGAAAGAAAGTAACACCTTCGCGGCAGGAAATTCGCGGCGACGATAGAAATATCCGCAACGGAGGTGGTCACGTGAAAGAACGCATTCACAAGGACGTTGTCATTATCGGCGCGGGCATGGCGGGCTTGACGGCGGCTCTGTACTGCGGGCGCATGAATCTTTCGACGCTCGTCCTTGAAAACGCTTTGGTCGGCGGACAAATTGCCAACGCGACTTCAATCGAAAATTACCCGGGCTTTAAATCCGTCGCGGGCGGCGACTTGATTGCTACCGTTCAGCAACAGGCGGAAAATTTCGGCGCGGTCATTGACGAATTCGACGAGATCGAACGCGTCACGCTCAAAACGTCGCCCAAAGTTGTCGAGACGCAGGAAAAAATTTACGAGACCGACGTCGTGATTATCGCTTCGGGCATGAATCGCCGTAAACTTCCGCTTGCCGAAGAGAAAAAATTTTCGGGACGCGGCGTCCACTACTGCGAATTGTGCGACGGGCACGCTTACGACGGCAAAATTGTCGCGGTTGCGGGCGGCGGCAATGCGGCTGTCGACGCGGCGAATTTCTTGACCAAGTACGCCGAAAAACTTTATCTGATTCACCGTTCCCAACTTCGCGCAGATGAAGTTTCGCAGAAACGTATGCGCGCCAACGAAAAAATCACCGTCATGTTGCAGACGGAAATTAAAGCTCTGCACGGCGACAAGCGGCTCGAAAGCGTCGACATCCTCGACAAGACGACGGGCGAAACGAAAACGCTTGCCGTCGACGGAATTTTTGTCAATATCGGCGTCGAACCGAATACCGCGCTGTTCAAAGACGAACTCAAGTTGACTGCAAGCGGTCGAATTCCCGCGGGCGAAGATTGTCGCACGGAAATTGACGGCGTCTTTGCGGCGGGCGACGTGCGCGAAAAAGAAATTCGCCAGTTGACGACTGCGGCTGCCGACGGTACCACTGCTGCCTTGCTTGCCGAAAAATATCTGTCGAAACTCAAGGCGGGTGATTGACATGGTCAAAGTTTACACGGTGACGGGCTGTCCTTACTGCGAAAAAGTCAAGCGTTATCTTCAGTCCAAAGGCGTCGAATTCACGGCTTACGACATCGAACAGGACGCCGCAGCACGCGACGCCTGCAAAAAGTTGACGAGCATGGATTACGCCGTCCCCGTCACCACGATTGACAACGTGAATTTCGTCATGGATTACGACAAAGACGAACTCGACAAGCTTTTGTGTTTGTGATTGGAGGTTGATTCAATTGGTCAAAGTTTACTCGTTCGACGGTTGCCCCTGGTGCGACAAAGTCAAAAAATTCCTTGACGCCAAAGGCATCGAATACGAAGTTCGCGACGTTGAGGAGGACGACCAAGCCGCCGCCGAATGTCAAAAAATTTCGGGCGACTTGACTGTCCCCGTGACGACCGTCGACGGCGTCAATTACGTGCTCGGTTTCAATAAGCCCGAATTGGAAAAACTCCTCGGCATCGCGTAAGGAGGCGTCGACATGAACGTTTACGATTTCACCGTCAAAACCAAACGCGGCGAAGACAAATCGCTTGCGGACTACAAAGGCAAAGTTCTGCTGATTGTCAACGTGGCAACTGCTTGCGGGTTCACGGTGCAGCTCGGTGAGCTCCAAAAGCTCTACGACACATACAAAGATCGCGGCTTCGTGATTCTCGGCTTCCCGTCCAATCAGTTCGCCAATCAATCGCCCGGCAGCGACGACGAAATTCAGCAGTTCTGCAAGGCAAATTACGGCGTGACGTTCCCGATGTTCGCAAAAGGCGACGTGCGCGGCGAAACGGCTCAACCGCTGTACAAATATCTCACCGCGCAGAAAGGTTTTCAGGGCTTCGACATGAGCCACCCGATTGCGCAACTGTTGCTCGACACGCTGAAAGAAGATTTCCCCGAAATTCTCGAAGGCGACGGCATTAAGTGGAACTTCACAAAATTTTTGATTGACCGCGAAGGCAACGTTGTTACGCGCTTTGAGCCGACGACCACGCCCGACAAAATCGCCGCCGACATCGAAAAGCTTTTGTAAGCTCAACTTCGACGCAAAAAAATTATCCCCGTCAACATGGCGGGGATTTTTGCTTTTATTGACAACGAAAGCCTCGCAGTGCTAAGATTGGCTTGCTAATAAACACACCAAACAGCAAAGGAGGCTTTATGTATGGCAGATACTATCAGTTCAGGCGTCAATTGTCAATCGGCAGGCGGCGTAGTTTATCTGCTCATCGACGGCACGAATGACTTTGAGTACGTCGGACAAACCACGCGCTCAGCCGAAGAACGTTTCAAAGAGCACGCCAAAGCCGATTCTTACATCGGTAACGTTATCCGTGCTCACGGCGCGGACATGTTCGTCGTCGTTGTCCTGAAAATATGTCACAGCAAAGAAGAACTCGATTATTGGGAACGGCGGCTTATCAAGTCACGCAACACAAAGGCACCCTTCGGCTACAACTGCACCGACGGCGGTGAAGGAATTGTCGGTTGCGCGGAGATTACACGCGAAAAGATGCGGAAGGCGAACCGCGGCGAAAACAATCCGAATTACGGCAAGGCATCTGTGCGGCGTTGTCGCAGTCCTTACAAAAATCTTATCGCCGAACTGGAAGCGCGGAAACTCAATTACACCGCCTTCGCTAAGCTTTTAGGTTTGTCGATTGCGGCGATTTCCATGCGACTGAGCGGCAAGAAAAAATTCACGGCACGCGACGCCGCCTGAAAAAAATTTATCCCCGACGTTCGAGACGTTGGGGATTTTTTTTGCGATAACGTTTCGGGTTGCACCAATTGGATGCAACGTCACGTTGCCCCCGACGTTCGAGACGTTGGGGATTTTTCGTGTGTGTCGAATTCACTGCGCGACGGCTTCGGGCGTCGACCTTGCGAAACTTTTAGGCGTGCGGAAAGCGTACATTACCGATAGAATGCGCGGTAAACGAAAATTCACGGAACGCGACTCGTTCTCGAAGCGGTAAAGATTTTTGACGCGTTCAATGTCCGCCTCGACGGAAAATTTTTTCATGAGCAATCAACTCCGAACATAACCGTCACCGACAGTCGACGTTATACGGCCGACATGGATGTCGGCCGCCCGGGGTTTTTCGCGTGATGCGAAAATCCCGGGCTGTTTTCTTTTGCTACTTTTCTTTTGCGCCAAAAGAAAAGTAGATTCAACGCCAAAAGAAAAGTAGATTTCAACAACGCCTGTCGTGCGCAACGACAATCACCGCGCCGCCGCAACCGTCACCGAATCGAAGTCAACGGAGTGCCCGAATTCACTTGGACGCTCGCCAGATGCAGTAAAAGCCGAACAGCAAGCCGATAACGTTCGGTATCCAAACGGCGTACATTGGCGCGATAGCCCCTGAACGTGCGATTGCGTTGGCAAGCGTCATTATCGCGTAGTAAACGAAAATTATCACGACGCTGATTGCAAAGCCCATCGACGACGGTGTACGCGTCGGTTGCAGTCCGAGCGGCACGCCGATTATCGCGAAAATCAAACTTGCCATTGGCACGGTGATTCGCTGGTAAAGTTCCGTTTCAAGCGCGTTGGTGTTGGCGTACTGCGACTTCATGATCTGAATTTGGTCTTTGAGTTCGCGCATGGTGAGTTCTTCGGGCTTTTTCTGTTCGCGAACAATTTGTTGCGGGCTGGCATTGACGGGCAAAATTTGACGGTCGAATTTCATTGTGTGCGTGCGCTGGTCGTCGGAAATGTCGTAAATCATGCCGTCATGCATGACCCATTGCTCGTTGCGCCACTCGGCAAAAGTCGCGTTTTCGACGTGCGTAACCTTGCCGTCCTCGTTGAAAACCTGCATGGACACGCCTTCGAGTAATTCGGCTTTGGCATTGTATTCGCGTGCGTAAATCAGCCGTTGCATCTTGCCGGCGGTGATTTCCTTAACGATAATGTGGTCTTGATTTTTGAGTTCGGTGTTGCCCTGAATTTCAAAGTAAACGACGTTGTTGTACGCGCTGTTTGCCCACGGGACGACGTGCTCATTAAACAAAATCGCACAACCCGACACGACGACGCCCAAAAAAATTGCAGGCGCGGCAATTCGCCCGAAACTGATTCCGCACGACTTCATTGCGGTGATTTCGCTTGAACTTGACAGCCGCCCGAAAGTCAAAAGCGTCGACAAAAGCATCGACATCGGAAACGTCCACATGATTATGCTCGGCAGGCCGTAAATGAAAATTTTCAGCACGGAGGACAAACTCGCGCCGTAGTCTGTGATGAATTTTGCAATTCGGAACAGCGTGCCCGAACCGATAAAAACCGCCGTGAACGCGCAAATTGCGAAGAAAAACGCGCTGACGACTTCCTGAAAAATGTATCTGTCCAGTATCCTGAGGCGCATTAAAAAACCTCCGTGAATTTTTTACAGCGTGAAGTTGCTGCCGAGATAGAACTTGCGGGCGACGGCACTGTTGGCAATTTCGTCCGCCGAGCCTTCAAGCAAAATCTTGCCTTCGTTCAAAATATAAGCGCGGTCGACGATATGCAACGTTTCGCGGACATTGTGGTCGGTTATCAAAATGCCCATGCCGCGTTTTCGCAGGTAGCGAATTATATCTTGAATGTCGGCAACCGCCAACGGGTCAACGCCCGCAAACGGTTCGTCGAGCAAGATAAATTTCGGCTCCAGCGCAAGACAACGGGCAATTTCCACGCGACGACGTTCGCCGCCCGAAAGTTCGGTACCCTTGCGCTTTTCGACGTGCCGAATGTTGAATTCGCGCAAAAGTTCGTTGAGTCGCTTGACGCGTTCGACTTTTTTGAGACCCATGGTTTCGAGAATCGCCAAAATGTTTTCGCGCACGGTCAACTTGCGGAAAATCGAGGCTTCCTGCGTCAAGTAACTGATTCCGAGTTCGGCACGCCGCGGCATCGGTAATTTCGTAATGTCCAAATCCGAAATGAAAACTTTGCCCGAATCGGGACGTTCAAGCCCGACCATCATGTAAAACGAAGTCGTTTTGCCCGCGCCGTTGGGACCGAGTAAGCCGACAATTTCGCCCGTCTCGACGCGGAGCGAAACTTTGTTGACTACGGTGCGATTTTTGAACGCCTTGACCAAATTACGCGCTTCAAGATTCATGATTGTCGCCTTCGGAAGAATTTTTGTCGGGCTGCGTCACCGTCTGCTTGTCGGTTGACGTGTCATCAACGGGCTTATCGGCTTCGACGGGCTTGTCGGTTGACTTGTCGTTGACGGGCTTATCGGCAAGTTTGTCGCTGACTTTAAAAGCTTCGTCAACGTCGGGAATTTGCGGAGTTTCGGGCGTCGCTTTAAGACTTCCGTCGTCGGCAAGATAAACCGTCAAACGGTTGCCGCGAATCGTGTTGTTGTCTTGAATCGCCCAGGCGTTGCCCGAAAGTACGGCTCTGCCCGCGTCAAGCCCGAAATAATCAACTTGATCGCCGCCGGCTTCGAGTTTTCGCGGAGGACTGACCAGGTGCGCGTTGCCGCGTCCGACGTAGTGTTGTTCGTCGAGCCAACCTTCCATTTGGTCGGCTGTGAAGGTACCTTCGGCAGCACTTTGAGCGACGCCGCCTTTCGGTATGACGACGTGTTTTTTGTCTTCGGGGAAGTAGTCGATATGTTCGGCGGTGAACGTGCGCGTGTCGCCGTTGGGATATTGTTCGTCGGGCGCGACGGTTTGAACCGCCACGACGTTACCGTCGGCTATCATGTGTTTTTGCGCAAAACTCGTGAGCGAATTGCACGTTATGCGCATGTCGTCTTGAATGACAATCACGTTGCCGATAAGGTGCGCCTCTTTGGTTTTGACGTTGTAAACCGCCTGCAAACCCGTCGCACGAAGGTTGCCGTATTTAATCAGGATGTTGCCCGCCGCCGCCGCAATGCCGCTGTTCATGTCGTATTCGATTGCGTCCGCGTTTATCTCGGAAGGCGTGTCGTTGCCCGCCGCAAAAGCCGCCGAACTTACAAGCATTGCCGTCGCTATTGCCGCGCAGATTTTTTTTGTCGTCGTCATGAAATTTCCTCCGTTACTGTGACGTGTCGTCGGTGACGCCTTTTTGTAGTTTGGCGTGACCCATCAAACCGAAATGTTTAAAGCCGTTGTTCGAGTAAGCCATATCGCCGAAAGCGCGCACGTCGTCTTTGACGATTTTGACTTCGCCCGTCGCGACAACCATCTCCTGTTCGCCGAACCAATCGAGAGTTTGGCTTGTGAGTTTGGTGCCCTCGTTGTTTTCGACGACGACATTGCCTTCGACGTGAATCAACTTGTTGTTCGGGTCGCAGGTGCCTTTGTCGGAAGTCAACTGCCACTGCTTGTCGTTGTTTTCCGTGACGATAACGTTGCCTTCGACGTAAATCAGCTTGCCGACTTGGTCGTAAGCACCTTTGTCGGCGGTCAGTTGCCAAATTTTGTCTTTTTCGTGCTGGTGAAATTTGGCAATGACGCCTTCAAGCTCGGCAAGTTGCGTGACGGAATCAATTCGCATCTTACTGCAAGTCAGCTCCCAAATGATGACGCCGTCAACTTCCTCGACGATTGTGTTGCCTTCGTATTCCATGACTGTCGGCGGATCGATTTTTTCGGGCGGCGGCGGCGGCTCAGGCGGTGCCGTGCGAACTGCCCAAACGACAAGACACACGAAAAAAGTCACGACAACTGCGGCAAAAATTTTTTCACGTGTGCTCATGTCGCGTCCTCCGAAGCTCTGTGCCGTGCTTTGACGGTGTGATGTTTGTTGGTTTTTTGCATTTCGGGCGGCGTGTTCCAACGCTTTTGAAACCAGAGCCACTGCGTCGGATTTTCGCGGATGACTTGCTCAAGAATTGCCGTCATGCGTTCGGTAAAGCGCAACAAGTCGGCGTCGGTGTCGCCCGTGTCCTCGAAATGCATCGGTTCGCCGATTTTGACCAGGTGTCGCCCGTCGGGTTGTCGCAGGATAAACGCGGGCACGACCGGTGCACTGAATCTGCGCGAAAAAACTGCCGGTCCCATGGGAGTCGAAGCGGTCTTGCCCAAAAATTTAATGAACGCGCCGCCGGGTCCCGCGTCTTGGTCGGCAAGGAAGCCCAAAATTTTTCCGTCTTTGAGGGCACGTCCCGCCGCTCGCAATTCGTTGGTGCCGCGATTGAAAATTTCGACGTGAATCGTCGCCCTTAAATCGTCAAGTGCCCGCGAATATTCGGCATTCGGCTGAAGTTTGGCTATCGCGGTGACGGGCATGTTGTTGAGCGTGAAAGCCGCGCTGAGCCATTCCCACGTGCCGACATGTCCCGTCAAAACAACGACGCCGTGACCTTCGTCCAAAGCCGCACGCATTCGTTCAAGGTGATCAATCGTCACGAAGCGCGACAAATTTTTTTCGTTGAGGTTCGGCATATACAAAATATCGAGCATGTTTCGCGCCAAATTCACAAAAGACGCACGCACGAGTTTTCGCGCCTCCGATTCAGACACGTCAAGCGCGGGCATCATCTGCGAAACCGCCCGTTCGCGCTGTTTTTTGACGAGCAGGTAATACAAATTGCCCAGCAACCGTCCCAAAAACAAAAGCGCGTCGTAGGGCAGTAGCCGAATTATTCTGCTCATCAGCATCAGCGTGTTATACAGCATGTTGACCGTTACTGAAAACTTACAAAAAGTTATAAAAACTCTTATGTTTCATTCCTGCTTCGTCGCGTCCGCTTTCGTGAATTAGGAATTAGGAGTTAGGAGTTAGGAATTGTTTCGATGATTTTTAATTCCTAATTCCTAATTTCACATTCCTAATTGAAATCACGTGTCCGCAAGCAATGCAGGTTTTTGAACTCGGATAAAATCTGTCGGCGATGACGACGCGCAAGCCTGCCCACGCCGCTTTGTACTCAATCTGTCGCCGAAACTCGTAAAATCCTTGCTCCTGCACTGCTTTTGACAAGTGCCGATTCGATATCATACCGCGCACGTTCAAATCTTCGAGTACTATCGAACTTGGTTTTCGTCCGATAATTTCACTCGTGATTTGGTGCCGATAATTTTGCCGAATATCAGCCAATCGGTGATGAATCCGTAAAAGTTTTCGTTCGCTCTTTGTAATGTTGCGCGTTTTCGAGTAACCTACTCCTTTCTGTTTGTTCATCTCGTATTTGCGCGAGATTGAGCGTTGCAACCTACGCTGTTTTCGTTTCAATCTGCGAATCGTCACAGTACCGTTGATGTTCGAGTAAGTCGTGCCGTCGGAGCATGTGGCCAAATTTTTTATGCCCAAGTCAATGCCAACAGGCTCCTTGCAATTCGTGACGGGCTTCGGCTCGGCGATTTCAACGGCGACGCTTAACCACCAGTTTAAGCCGTCGAATGTGATTCGCGGTTGAGCGTACTTCACGCCGACGGGGATTCGTTCGCGTTCGGCAAGCTTAATCCAATTCAGCTGTCGGCGATTCTTGCGTTTGCTCGTCGCGATTGCTTCAAGTTTGACGTGTGTCGCCGTGATTCGGATTTTGTCGGTGTCCTGATAAAAGCTGAAGTCGCCGCAACTGCAATTAGGAATGTGAAATTAGGAATGTGGAATTGTTACAGCAACGATTAACTCCTAATTCCTAATTCCACATTGAAGTTTTCACCCGCTGAATGTGCGTCGATTTCCCTTTGCAATGCCCGGTTGTAAGCAAAACGAGCCGTGCCCGCGAATTGAAACAATCGTGTCCTCTGGTGATTGTTCGGTATCAGCATGACTTTAAACGCCTTTATCATGAAACTCACCGTCAATCCTTCAAAAATCAAACCGATTTTACAATTTGTTATAATTTTTCTTTAGCTGTTGTCAGCCTTCGAAAAATTATTTGTCGTTGATTACCATGACGTTCGTGCCCAAAACGTAACAATCTTTGCGCGTCGGCATCGGGAAATTGTTTTCGCGGGCGAAGTCGACGTTGTCCGCCAAAAAAGTATCTTCGTCGTAATTTTGCACACTGCCGACCTTGTAAGCAAACGAAGCTTTTTTATACGCGTCAATGTCGAAAACGTCGGCGAAGTTGTCAAGCTTGCCCAAAATCTCCAGCGCAAACAACGTGCGGAAACATTTCGAGCACTTGCCGCAGTTTGGCAAGTCGGAAGCCGGATTGTAAAAGTTGCAGACGTTCAAATGTTTTCGCGCAACGTCCCAGTCGGCGATATTTTTAATCTTGTCCACGCGACGATATTGGCAACCGTCGGGAATTAACTCGACGCGTTCGGTTTGAATCAGCGGCACGAAAAACGATTCGCAAAAGCCCGCCAAGTCGTAATCGAAATATTTGACGCCGTTGGCTTTAATCGCACGGTAGCTGTAACCGCTACCCATGTAGTATCGGCGAACGGCGTTTTGCAGGGCAAGCACACAGGCATAAGTCGACAGAAAAAACAAGGTGTCGCTGAATTCTTCGCGGTAAAGTTTATGCAAGTTCGTATCGACGGGCACGAGCGGCAAACCGAGTTCACCCGCAACGGCAATTCCGCGTTTCATGCGATTGTTCGCGAAAGCCGGCGTGAAATCGTCATCCGCGCCGCCGTTTGAGCCGCAGTTGAAGAAAAACAGCGCGTTGACTCGATAATCGGGGTCGTCTTCGCGGACAAAACGGTCGTAAATCGTCGACAGCGAATCCACGCCGCAGGAAATGCCCGTGCCGATTAAACTGCCTTTGACTTCGGTCGGCGCAAAACCGTCGACGAAAATTTTCACGGGCGACAAGTCGCTTTGGAAGTCGCACAAAATTTTCTGCGCGTACCACGTCAAATTTTTGTACAGCTTCTTCGACACGTTACCGCGAATTTGCAGGTCGGTCTTGTGGTACATTGCCACGTACATTGCAACCAACATGAATGGATCATAAGTGTCGTCGACGAGCATTCCGCCGTAATTGGCATCCATCTCGAACCAAAGCGTGTCGGTCGGTGCCTCGACGTTCATATCGGTGAATTTAATGTCGGCTTCAAGGCGCGCCGTGTTGTCGTCGGTCACGTACC
>JAFVBP010000037.1 GCA_017479925.1 Selenomonadaceae bacterium
GAATTCGGCCGCCCGTGCCGTCGACGAAATTGCAATCGCCGCGACCAGAAACAGCGTCACGAAAAATTTTTTCATAATGCACACCTCACTTGAATTCGACAAACTCGTTGATGTTCGCGCCGCCTTTAATCATCGGTTCGACGAAACTGCGCCACACGTTCAGCACAATGACGCGGGGATTTTCCGTGTCGTCGAGTGCCTCGTTGAGCGCGTGAGCAAAATCTTCCTGCGTCGAAACCGCCTCGGCTTTAATGCCGAAACTTTGCGCGTAACCGACATAATCCATCGGGTAATCGAGTTCGCAGGCAATGAAACGTTCGCGGTAAAAAACTTTCTGCAGTTGGCGAATCATGCCCAAACTCGTGTTGTTGACAATCAGCGAAATAATCGGCAGTTTCAGCCGCGCAATCGTGTAAAATTCGTTGCCCGTCATTTTGATGCCGCCGTCGCCCGAAACGCTGATAACCCGTCGACTTTTGCCGAACGCGAGTTGCGCGCCCATTGCCGCAGGAAGTCCGAAGCCCATGGTGCCGAGACCGCCCGACGTGAACCAAGTTCGCGGCTTTTCAACGTGCAGGTGAAGTGCCGCCCACATTTGGTGTTGCCCGACGTCCGTCGCGTAAGCGAAATTTTTGCCCGCAGTTTTCTTCGCAATTTGGTGCATTGCCCAAGGCACGGTTAAACGGTCAACCTGATAATCGTAGTCGTATTCTTCGCGCCACGTGTCAATCTGCCGCCACCACTCCGCACGATTTTTGTTCGACTCGTGACGCATCAAAAGTTTCAAGATGACTTTCATGTTGCCCGCGAGACCGAGACTGCCTTCGATGTTTTTGTCGATTTCGGCGGGGTCAATGTCGATGTGAATAAATTTTTTCGAGCGCGTGTATTTGGCGACGTTGCCCGTCTGCCTGTCGCCGAAACGACTGCCGATCGCGATAACCAAGTCCGCCGCCGCGACCGCGTGATTCGCCGCTTTGGTGCCGTGCATGCCCGCGAAACCGAGATTTTGCGGATGACTGCGCGGAACGGCTCCGATACCCATGAGCGTGTTGACGACAGGCAAGTTAAATTTTTCGACGAAGGCGATAATTTCTTCGGATGCGCCCGCCGAAATTGCTCCGCCGCCGACAATGACCGCGGGACGTTCGGCTTTTGAAATTTCTTCGGCAGCCTCCGCCGCGCAGATTTTGAAGTCCGCGTCGGGTTGAGCGGGAATTTTTTCTTCGACGGCTTGAGGACGCCAATCGACCTCGGCGAAAAAAATATCACGCGGCACGTCAACCAGCACGGGTCCGCGCCTTCCGCTCAAAGCAATGTCAAAAGCCTGCCGAATCGTCGAAATAAGTTTGCGTGCGTCTTTGACCTTGAAATTGTGTTTCGTGACGGGCATTGTAATATCGAGTATGTCCGTTTCTTGAAAGGCGTCGCGACCCAAAAGCGCGGTGTCGACTTGCCCGGTTATCGCCACGACGGGTATCGAATCCATAAACGCCGTCGCAATGCCCGTGACCAAATTCGTCGCGCCGGGTCCCGAAGTCGCCATGCACACGCCGACTTTGCCCGTCGCCCGTGCGTAACCGTCGGCAGCGTGCGCCGCGTTTTGTTCGTGCGTCACCAAAATTTGACGAATTTCCGTTTCGTCGACAAGCGCGTCGTACAGCGGCAAAATCATTCCACCGGGGTAGCCGAAAATCACATCAACGCCGCGTTCGCGCAGACATTCGACAATCGCCCGTGCTCCCGTCATCAACATAAAATCACCTCGTTAAAGCTCGTTTGGCGTAAAGATGCGCCGTGATAAGTTGTTTGCCACGCGAATTGAGCGCGGGATTTTGCAGTTCGTCGAAGAAAACTTTTTCGACCACGTGCGGCTTTATGTTTCTGAAAAAACTTTCCATCAGCACGAAATGTTTATCGATAAAAGCCGTCAAAATCTCTTGCCGAAATTGCAAATCCCGCCGACAAATTTCGAGCGTGTCAACAAACGCGGCAAGACGCGACATGTTTTCGGTTATTATCTCCAGCCAAACGCGTGCACCTTCGTTGGAATCAAGTGTTTGCCTGGAAGCCGAATTTTCACGGACGCGGTGCAAGTTCGTTATCTGCGGGATATAAATGTACGTCTTTGCCAGACAGAAACATTTGAAGCCGAAAATCCCGTCTTCGCCGAATTTAAGTTGCGGAAAATCGAGTTCGTTGTTGAGCAAAAAATCGCGTCGATAAAATTTGCCCCACGGTATCGTACAAAATTCTTTGACTGTGGCAGCTTGAATTCTTTCGCGCAGATTATTCGTTGCGGGCGTCGGAACGTCAACGGGTTTTTCCAACGCGCAAAGGTTCAGAACGCTTAAGTTTTTCAACCTGAAGTCGCCGCTTTCAACGTCGTCGAAGAGCAAAAATTTTTCGGAATAAACTACGTCGGCTTGAAATTTTTCGGCTACGTCGAAGAAGTTACCGAGCGCGGTCGGCAAAATCATATCGTCGTTGTCAATAAAAGTTATGTACTTGCCCGTCGCGTGTTTAATGCCGACATTTCGCGGGATACCCGGTCCGCCCGAATTCGTTTGCGTCGAAAAAAGTTGTAGCCCCCCCTGTTTGAAATACGGCACAAGTTTTTCGACTTCGACGACGCTTGAATCGCTTGAGCAATCGTTAACAACGATGACTTCGTAATCGGTGAACTTCGAGCTGAGCACGCTGATCAAACATTGGCGGATAAATCTTTCGGCGTTGTACATCGGGATAATCACGGAAATTTGGGGCGCGGTCACACAAATCACCTCGTCAAAAAAATTCCGCTCACCGATTGGATGAGCGGCAACGTTTATCGTCTGTCAAGCATTCAACGTTTGTCAAGCTGTCGTCTGGTAAGTTGCTGAATCAGCTCAATCGCGCCGCGTCCGAGACCCGTCTCACGCGAAATTTCTTCGATTGACATGCCGCCCAAGAGCATTTCTTTGACAATCGACGAGTCGGTCGTTTCAAGTTTCAAGTCGCGGCGTTCGGGAAGAATTTTTTTGTCGACGGGCTTCGGCGCAGTTTCTTCGACCGCTTTAACGTCGATTGTCGCAAATTCTTCCGCGGCTTTGATTGCTTCGACTGCCGCTTTTCGCACGTCGCGGGGTGAACGTCGGGTGCGTCGCTTTTTGAGAGCTTTTGCCTGCTGTTCGACGACGACGGTTGAAATTTCTTCTTCGGGCGGATTTTGAGCCAATTCCGCTGACGCTTCGTTGAGCCGCTTGCGTGTCGCCTCGATTTTGACGGGGTCGCCTTCGACGACGGTCATCGGTTTTTTTTCGGCGGACAGGATTATCGAATTTCTGTCGGGCGGACGCGGCGGAATTTTTTCCGTGACGGGCGTCGGTTCGGCGATTGAGTGTTCCAAAATTTTGTCGAAGTCTTTGGCGGCTTCGTCGACTTTGATCTCGACTTTCGGCACTTCGACTTTCGGCGACTCAATTTTCGGTTGCGGTTGAATCGGTTGCTGTTGAGTCGGCTGAATCGGTCGTGCAAGCGGCGGTACCGTGATTGGTCCCAACGGATTGAGCGGCACGGCGGGCGGTTGAGTTATCGTCACGGGCGGCGTCGACTGAATCGGCACGCTTTGAATCGGCGGCATCATCGGGTTGACAATCGGCGGCGACATCGGCGGAATTTGCACGTGCGGCTGAATCGGTTGCTGAATCGGCTGTTGCATTGGCAGCGGCGTCGCCATTGCCAAATTTAATTTGCGTTCGACGACATCCATCTTGCGTTGCATTTTGTCGACTTCCGCGCCCGCGTCTTCGAGCCGTGCAAGCAAGTCGCGAATTTCGCCCGATTGACCTTCGGAGCGTTTGAGCAGTTTTTTCAATTCGGCAACGCGACCTTCAAGTTGCGTGCGGTTGCGTTCGGACTCGTCCAAAACGTTTTCAAGGTGCGAAACGTGATTTTCCATGCGCCCGATAATTTCGCTTGCCGTGCGTTCGAGTTCCTGTTTGAGCTTGCCCGTCGAATCTTCAACTTCCCTGCGATCGACGGCGTCCCGATTGCGTTTGCGCGTGTTCGTCCAGGCGACGAAGGTTATTGCCGCGCCGAGCACAATCAGGAGCAACATTACTTCGTTAATCATGTCACAACGAAATATCCAAGAAGTGCCCGCGTCTGGGGTCTACCGCGAAATTTTCAGGCTCCTGTTCGGGTTGACGCTTGCGCTTTTGGTTTTTGTAATAATGACCGCCTTGACGGTTGCGGCGTTCGGGGTCGTCCTTGATTCGGCCGCCCTCGGCGTTGTCTTTGTTGCGAACCTGCTGTTGTTTGAGTTCGGCGTCGTTTTTTTGCCGAATCGCGTCGAAATCCTGTTGCAGGTTTATCGCGTTGTTTAAGTTGTGCTGGACTTGCGCGGCGTTGCCCGCGTTGGCGTAAGTCATCTGCACTCCGACCGGCGCAATTTCCATGATATTCGCCTCCTCGAAAAATCAATTAGGAATTTGAAATTAGGAATGTGGAATGTTTCGTCGCGTCGACAATTCCTAATTTCTAATTCCACATTCCTAATTGCCTTAATAAGGTCCGACTTCGATTTCGCCGTTGTCGTTGAGCGAAATGGTGCAACGACGATATTCGGTTTGGACGTTCTTGAAAATGTTGTTGACCGACAGTCGCACGCCGGGATAAATCGTGCCGCTCACGCGAATTTTGCCGTTCTTCATGTTGGCAAGCAAAGATTCAATCTCAAGCAGGCGTTTTTCGTCGCGCTTAATTTGACCGGCAAGCGGAAACTGCGAACGCGTCAACGAATTAATCATGTCAACGCGGCTTTGCGGCAAGGTGTTTATGTCGAGCTTCGAGAGCGTGTTTAACGTTTGGGTGACGTGCGTCAAACGTTTTTTCGAGTCTTTGTACGTCTTTTTGAGTTCGACGTATTCTTTTTGCAAGTTCGGATCGACGCCGACGGAAATTCGCGTGACGACGAAGGCAGTGTTGCCGATAACTTTAACGGAAATTTCTTCGCCCGCGACGGCATGTCCGCCCGTGATTTGACCTTTGCGGTCTTCCATGATGATTTTTTTGCCCGCACGAATTTGGGAGTGGAGCGCAATGTCGGCAATGTAAATGTCGCCGCCGGCTTCGACCAACGCGTTTTCGGCGAACGCCATGCGCACATCTTTTTCCGCGAATACTTTGGCACGTTCGGCACCCGTGATACCGCCGCTTATGTAAACGTTGCGTCCCGTGACTTCCGCGCCGTTGACGGAACCTTTAATTTCGATGTCGCCCGTCGCTTTGACTTTGAAACCTTGTTCAACGTCGCCGGTTATGCGAATCGTGCCGTCGAAGTCAATATCGCCTGTGGAGACGCCGACGGAGCCTTTAACCTCAAGCCGCGGGTCGATGCTGATTCGCGAACCTTTGTCGATAATTTGACCGTTGGCGGTGGCAATTAATCTGTGTTCGCCGACGACTTTGGTATTTTTGCCTTCGGGCATTGGAATCGGTCTGCCGTTTTGCGCGGGCACTTGGTCGCCGAAAATATTCTTGCCGGGCGTGCCTTTCGTCTGCGGAATGCGAATTGCCAACGTCTGATTTTCTTTGGCAAGCACGAACAAATTCATGTCCTTGTAATCAACTTTGTCGTACTCGTCGATAAACGGTTTGCCCTGCGTGCTCAAGTCAAATTTGCGGTCGATGTAAGCGTTTTCGCCGTTGACGGGCATTTGACCTTCGGCGGCGGTGAAAGCCGTCAAACCTTTGATGCCGTGTTCGATTGACTCTTCGTTGATGCCGTAAGTGATGCCCGCGTCGCTCAAAACCTGCAAAACCATTTCTTTGGTCGGCAAGCGTGCGCCTTCGCGGGTGTCGTAGCGGATAACGGCCTTCATCTTGTCGCGGCTGATGTCCAAAACCAAACGGGCGTAAGGTTCTTCGCGGTCTTCGGGAAGTGCTTCGCCGTCCGACAGTGCCGCCACTTCCTCGGCGGTGATGTTGACAGGCTCGGCAATTTTATGCGGCTGACCGTTCGCCTCGCGTATCGTTCGCGACAACAAACCAACGTCATAATCCATAACTCGGCAGTCACGCAAAACCTGGCGCATGTCGGACAGCTCAAAAAGCCGCTCGCCGTCCACGCTCGGATAAACCGTAAGATAAACGCCGTCGGGTCGGAACTCGTATTTGTAACCGGATTCAGGTCCGCCCAAAACCAAATGTTCGCTCACGGGGCGACCTCCTTTCCACTAAAACAAATCCTGTTTGTTTCGCGCCAAGTAACCGCGCATCCGAAAAATTGCCTTCGTGTGCAGTTGCGAAATGCGCGCCTCGCTCAAATGCAAAATCAAGCTGATTTCTTTGAGCGTCAGTTCCTCGTAATAATACAGCGAAACGACCGTTCGCTCTTTTTCGGGCAGGCGGTCAATAGCTTTGGCCAGCGTCTCTTTCAGCTCAAAATATTCGGTTGAGTTGGCGGGATTGGTGTCCACTGCTTCGGAAACGTCGGTTTTTAAATATTCTTCGAGCGGGATAACCGTCGCCGAATTGCATTGACTGACAAGCGTTTGAAGTTCGTCAACGGAAATTTCCAGCGCGGCGGCAAGTTCTTTGTCGGTTGCCGTGCGTCCAAGTTCGGTCTCCAGCTGATAAACCGCCTGTTCGTACTTGCGAATTTTTTGGCGCATCGTGACGGGTATCCAATCTTTCGAGCGCAAATAATCAATCATTGCGCCGCGAATTCTCACGCCCGCGTAAGTTTCAAACTTTATGTTGCGCGTCGGGTCGAAACGGTCAATCGCGTCGAGCAAGCCGAAAAAGCCGCTGCTCAAAAGGTCGTCCCTGTCCAAATGCGGCGGCAAACTCACCGCCAAACGCCCGCAAACAATCTTCACGAGCGGCAGGTAATTTTCCGCCAAAACGTTGCGCAGTTCCACGGACTTTGTGTCCTTGTAACGCAACCACAGCGTCGAAAGCTCTTTTTCGTCAATGGCCATGTCGATTCACCGTCCTTTGTGCTTGCGGAAATTTTGTCAACGCCGCGAAAAATCTTCAAACTCCATCGGGCGAAAATCTTCGGGTTCGTCGCCGTAAACTTCGTAACCTTCGTCAACGTCAACGGGCTTTTCGTCGGTTTTGTCGCGCAGATATTCTTCGCGGTCAAAGTCTTCTTCGGTTTCGCTTTCGGGCGCGCTGTCGACAAAATGCTCCAGTTCCTTCGTAGTTTTATAAATGCCGTATTCCTCGCAACACATGAAGATTATAAACGTCACGAGGCTTGTAAAACAAAAGGCTGAAAATGTTCGTGACGCGACCGTTTCCGAACGCACGAAAACGCTTGTCAGCCCGGATATAAGTACAATAAATAACGCTACCATGCCGACCGCAACGGAGACCAGCATTTGTTTGATCGGCATTTTCAGAGCCAAGTAATCGTAAAAGCTTGTCACGTTTTCACCACTAATCGCTAAGTCAGTTCAGATAACGGCAATGCGAAATGCGTAATTGGAACAACTTCACTGCGCATTTCGGTTGAGCCGCAAGCGGGCACCATCTGCGTACCACTGCGGAATATATCCGCGATACATTTGTCACGCCTTGTCAAAGGTAAGCGCGTAATCCTGCGCGTAACGTGTGACGATTCAGGCGGTGAACGCACATTGACGCCGTCGCACGAAAATTTCTGTCGCGCAGAAGTTGAAAGCCGTCAATCTCTTGACGCTCGGCACCCGCGACACCGCCGCAATCAATCATGTCAACCCGACCGTCAAAGCTCAACTGAAACGTCGGGCTTTGATTGTTCGCCGAAAACACGTCAAGCACGCGTCCGTTGAGCAAGCTCACGTTCGTGAAGATGACGCCGATTTTTATTTGCGCGTCGGTTGCGGGTGACGATTGTCGGGCACGCACGACATGCGGAAGACGCTTGAAACCGCAAATTTTATGGCGTCAACCGTCCGCGATATAAGTCGCCCGCAACTTGTTCGAATTCGTCGTCGGCGTCAACGTCGCGCATGAAACGTTCAAGTTAGGATATGACGCGCTAAGTTAAATCATTTTTTCGCCGCGGTCAATCGTCTTGACTTTGTACGCGCCGGTGTTCAGGTCGATTGAAACCGTGCGTCCGTAGTTGCCGCCCGTGTCTTCGGCAATGACGCGAATGCCGTTGCGCTTGAGGATTTGCTTGCAAGTTTCGGCGTTGCGGGTACCGACGCGCATGATGTCGGTTGCGTTTGCGAAGGCGAACATTTGAGCACCGCCCGCGATTTTTGCGACGAGCCGAGAGCGCGACGCTCCCAGCGCAATAACGTCGTTAATCATCAGCGGAATGCCGGTGTCTGCGAATTTTGCGGGATTGTCGCTTGCGCGTGCCTGCGTGCTGTCGGGCAACATGATATGCAAAAGCCCGCCGATTTTCCGCTGCGGGTCGTAAAGCGAAACGCCGATACATGAGCCCAAGCCGTAGCTAATTAGTGTTGACGGACTGCGGCCGACCTTGTAATCAGCCATGCCGACTTTGATAAGGTCTGCCATAATTATTCCACTCCCACTGCTTTGATTAACGTGCCCAACGAGCCGGGGTCGGGCACCAAAAAGAAATGCCCGTTGATGCCGTCATCTTCGGCCAAGAATTTTGTTTCGATAACCATTGCGTGATCTCCCATGACGCCGAGCTGAACCAAAACGACGTTGAGAATTGCGCCCGCCATGTCCATTGCAAGCGACGGAATTGACGGCAACATTGAAATGTGCGTGAAGTTAAAGAACGCGTTCAGATATGCGCCCGAAAGTATGTTGCCGATTTCTTTGAGCGCGGAAACGTCCATCGGGTCAAGTTTTGTCGTCGTGCCGTGTTCGCGTCCCATCAAAGTATCGACGAGATAAAACGCGCTTTTTTGCGGCAACAAAAACAGGATATTGCCTGGTGCCTTGCCGTAAACGCGCAAAAAAACGCCGACGACGACGGTATCGGGTCCGCCGACCAAATCGGGCACGTCTTCAATCGGGACAAGCGCGACGTTCGGGACGTTCATATCGATTCGCTTGTTGATAATCTGCGACAGAGCCGTTGCTGAGTTGCCCGCGCCGACGTTGCCGATTTCGCGCAGGGCGTCGAGCTGTATCGGGGACAAATCAAATTCATCAATCATTCAAAACACCTCGTTGATAATGCGTAATGCGTAATGCGAAATGCGTAATGAAAATCAGCTTATGCCGACGATTTCTTCAAGGTTGAGCATTGTGACGAGCCGCCCGTCGATGTTGCCGATACCGCTTAAGAATTTTTCCATGGCTTTATCGCTGACGGTTTTTTTCGGGTCGACGAGTTTTGAGCGGATTGTCAAAACTTCGGTGACGGCGTCAACCAACATGCCGACTTGCAGGTCGCCGACAATGACGGTGACGATTCGCGTCGCGGCGGTGTAAGGCGTTTCTTCCAAGCCGAGCCGTTTTTTCAAGTCGATGACGGGCATGACCGAACCGCGCTGATTGATAACGCCTTTGATAAAACTTGCCGAAAACGGCACGCGGGTGATGTCAACCAGGTTGTGAATTTCCTGCACGTGAAAAATGTTGACGCCGTACTCTTCGTCGCGCAATTTGAAGGCGACAACCTGCATACCGGCGTTTACTTCTTCGGCGTCGTAGTCGTCGACGGGTGCGGGTTTCTTCGCCACGGAGTCTTTAGCCATATGATTTCCTCCTTAGAACCAGGGATTAGTGCTAGGGATTAGATGTCCGGTTCTGTTCCCTCGTTCTAATCCCTCAATTCAACATTGTTGCCACGTCGAGAATCAAAGCAACGCGGCCGTCGCCGAGCACCGTCGCGCCCGAAAACATCTTCAAGCCCATGAACAGGTTGCCCAGCGTCTTTATAACGATTTCCTGCTGACCGATCAATTTGTCGACGACAATGCCGGCTTTCGAGTCGCCCGCGTGTACGACGACAACGAAAAGTTCCTGCGCGTCGCGAACGTGCGGAACCATAAGCGTTTCTTCCATGCGAATTATCGGAATGATTTCGCCGCGCAGAACGATAACTTCGTTGTTTTGAACGGTGCGAATATCCGTCGGCTGAACGCTTAACGTGCTGTCGATTGACGCGAGCGGAATGGCGTACATTTCGTTTTGAACCTGCACGAGCATTGCCTGAATAATCGCCAACGTCAACGGCAGTTTGATTTTGAACACGGAACCTTCGTCAACGTGCGTTTCAACGTCGACGTGCCCGCTCAAAGATTCGATTTTGCTTTTGACAACGTCCATGCCGACGCCGCGACCTGAAATGTCGCTGATTTTTTCGGCAGTGGAAAAGCCCGGCAGGAAGACGATTCGCACGGCGTCCGCGTTGTCCATCGAGTCAACTTCTTCTTGCGTGAAAAGACCTTTTTCGACGGCTTTGCGGCGGATAACGTCCGCGTCAATGCCCTTGCCGTCGTCGGTGACCATGATGACGACGTTGTTGCCTTCGTGACGTGCGATAAGACCGACTTCACCGACACGCGGCTTGCCTTTGGCTTCGCGTTCGTCGGGCATTTCAATGCCGTGGTCGAGCGAATTTCTAAGCAAGTGCATAATCGGGTCGCCGATTTCGTCGATAACCGTGCGGTCGAGTTCGGTGTCCTCGCCTTCGATAGTCAAGTTGATTTCCTTGTTGAGTTCTTTGGTAACGTCGCGAACCATGCGCGGGAAACGGTTAAAAACTTGGCTGACGGGAACCATGCGGACTTTCATGACGATATTTTGAAGGTCGGTCGTCACGCGATCCATTTGTTCCAAAGTTTCGGTGAGTTCACTTAACCTGTGCGTTTGACCGATTTGTTCAAGGCGGACTTTGTTGATGACAAGTTCGCCCATCAAGTTCATGAGCGTATCGAGTTTTTCAATGTCGACGCGCACGGATTGACCCGCGTGGCTCTTCTTTTGTGCGGCACCGCCACCGCCTGTGTTGGGCGCGGGCTTCGGTTGAGCGTTTGATGCTGCCGAAGATTTATTTACCGGAGCGGGCGCGGGCGTCGGAGTTGTTGCGACGGCGGTTGACTTCTGTTTGTTGACCGGAGCGGGCGCGGGAGCCGGTGCAGGTGCAGGCGCGGGAGCTGCGACGGGTGCTTTCGTGTCGATGATTTTCGTTTCGGCTTTTTCGATTTCCGAAATGCCCATGACCGCATCTTGAATCGCCTGTTCTTCGGAGCCGGTGATTAAGATGACTTCAAACGAGCGTTCAAATTTTTCCTGTTCGAGATCTTCGGCGGGCGGAATTGTGCGTATGACTTCGCTCAATTCTTCGAGCGCGTTCATGACCATGTACGAGCGCGCAGATTTGAGCAGGCAGGATTCGGACAGCGTGACTTTGAGGTAAACGCCGCGCATACCGGTTTTTTCGGCCTCACCGATAACGCTTTTTTCGGTATCGGACAGTTCAATACCGACATTTGACGAAGCGTCTGCGGCGGGTGCGGGCGTGCCCGAAGTGGAAGGTGCGGGCGCAGGTGCGGGCGGCGGCGTGCCTTTCGTCAATGCGCTCAACTTTGCAACCAAATCCGATACATCGATAAGATCTTCGGGGTCGCCGTTTGCAACGTTGTTAATCATCTGCTCAAGCGAATCGATACATTTGAACAGCGTATCGATAATGTCGCCGCTGACGGCAAGCTGTTCCTTGCGCAACATGTCGAGCACGTCTTCCATTTCGTGCGTAAGTTCGGCGATTTTGTTGTAACCCATTGTCGCCGACATGCCTTTGAGCGTGTGCGCGTTACGGAAAATTTCGTTCAGGATAGACAAGTCTCCGGAGTTGTCCTCCAGACCGAGCAAGCCGTCGTTGAGCGATTGCAAATGTTCATGCGACTCGTCGAGGAACATATCCATGTATTGATTAGTTTCCATTTAAACTCCTCCTGTATGCTTAGGGAGTAGAACCGGGGAGTAGAACCGGGTTATTCCCCAATGAATTTTGCAATCATGACAGTGAGCATTTTTCCGATTTCCGTACAAAGCCCCAACGCCGTTTCCGTTTCCGTCTGTTCGAGGTAGCCCAATCTGACGCAAAGCAACAGTTGCGTTTCCACTTCGGATTTTGAACCGCGAGCAATGGATAAAAATCGGGCATATTCTCTTTGCGAAAATCGACCGTTGCCTTCGGCGATATTTGACGGGATTGAGACCGCCGCCCGACGCATTTGGTTGGTCAAAGCATAAAGTTCGTCTTTGGGCAACTTTTTCGTCAAGCGATAAACTTCCGTCGCCAAGTCCATTGCCTTCTGCCAAACAATCAAATCTCTGTAAGTTTGTGACATATCATTAATCCTCGTTCTAGTCAGTGCCAATAGTGCCAGGGAACAGTGCCAGAGAATAGATTTTTCTAGTCCCTCGTTCTGTTCCCTCGTTCTAATCCCTATCTCCTCACCGCATCGACAATGGCTTCGGCAATCTTGTTCAGCGGACGAACTTCGTCGGCAAGCCCCGCGTCAACGACGGCTTTGGGCATACCGTAAACGACGCAACTGCTCTCGTCCTGCGCGATAGAATAGCCGCCGGTTTCTTTGATTCGCTTCATGCCTTCGCAACCGTCGCAACCCATGCCCGTCATGATGACGCTTATCAAATCGCGCCCGAACTGCGCGGCACTGTCGAACATGACGTTGACTGCGGGACGATGATTCCCGACGGGCGGCTCTTGGCTCAGGACGATTTTTCGTTCGGTTGCAGTTGCGGGAGCAATTCGCAAATGAAAATTACCCGGCGCAATGTAAACTTGCCCCGCTTTAATGATTTCGTCGTTTTCTGCCTCTTTGACGGAAATTTCGCTGATGGAATTCAACCTGTCGGCAAGCGAACGAGTAAAACCCGCGGGCATGTGTTGCACGACAA
>JAFVBP010000038.1 GCA_017479925.1 Selenomonadaceae bacterium
AAACGCCGTCAAGTCTTCGGGATGCAAAGCTTTCACGTGCGAAAATTCGTAGTCGCGCCCGAGCATCGAATATTTATTCTCGCCGAACTGGTGGAACGGCAACAGTTGAACTTTCGTCGCGCCGACTTCACGCAACCTGCGCACGAAACCTTTGGCGTCGTCGATTGAGTCGTTGTAATGCGGAATGACGGGCAGTCGCGGCAAAACGTCCTTGCCTGCGTCAATCGCAAACTTCATGTTGAGCAAAATCGGCGCGTTCGACACGCCCGTTTTGTCGCGGTGACGCGTTTCGTCCCAATGTTTTATATCGAACAGCAACAAGTCAACGTACTCGACAATTCGGCGAAAAATCGCGGGTGAGGCGAATCCCGTCGTTTCAATCGCCGTGTGAATATTTTTCGACTTGAGCGCACGGAGCAGTTCAATCGCGAATTCGGGCTGCATTGTCGCTTCGCCACCGCTTAAAGTGACGCCGCCGCCGCTCTCCTCGTAAAACGGCAAATCTTGCATGACGACGTTCAAAATTTCGTCGACGGTCTTGCGTTGACCTTCGGGCTTGAGCGCGTGTGCGGGACATTTTTCGATGCAGATGCCGCGTTCGGAACAGACGCCTGCGCCCGAACATTTTTTGTGATCGACGGAAATTTTCCCGTCAACGGCTGTGACTGCCTGCGTCGGACAACTTCGCACGCACGTTTCGCAATGCAGACATTTTTTCGCGTCCCAAAGAATCTGCAGGCGCGGCTCTTGGCTTTCGGGGTTGGCGCACCACGTGCATTTGAGCGGGCAACCTTTGAAGAAAACCACCGTGCGAATGCCCGGACCGTCGTTTATGCTGAACTTTTGGATGTTGAAAATCATACCGTAATCGGCGTTCATGAAATCGCCTCCCGTGAAAAATTTTTCTGCATGATACTACACGTGCGTTCAAATGTAAATGTTTCGTTCGCAAACGAAAGAAATTTTTTTGCGAAAAGTGTTGACTTGTTTCCGTTTGCGTAATATCATTGCGGAAAATTTGACGGAGGTGACGGCATGAAAGTTTTGACCGTCGACATTGACGGGACGTATCTGCGTTACGCCTGCATGGACGAGTTGCTCAACATTTCGCGGCGCGGGACAATTTTCACTCCGCAGGACGGACGCGACGCGCTGATTGAGGCCGTCGGCAGGTTGTTCGAGGTTGTCGACGACGCGCAAGGTATCGCCGTGTCGATGCCGGGCATAATCGATTCGGCTCGCGGCTACTGCGCAATGGGCGGCGCACTTCGCTACAACGACGATTTTTATTTCCGCGACGCGCTGACGAAACGTTGTCGCACGAAAATTCACGTCGAAAACAACGCCAAATGCGCGGCAATGGCCGAAGCTGCAGTCGGAAGTTTGTCGGGCGTGTCGGACGGTTTCGTCTTGATTTTCAGCACGATGGTCGGCGGCGCGTTGATTCGTGACGGCAAGTTGAGCAAAGGCAAACATTTCGCGGCGGGCGAAGTGTCTTACATCATCTTGAACGGCGGCGGCAAGCTCGACGACGAAAATCTTTTCGGGCGAAGTTTCGGCGTCCCGAAATTTCTGCAACGTTACGCGCAAGCCAAAGCTGCGGACATTGAGACCGTCGACTTGCTGACGATTTTCGACGCGGTCAAGCACGGTGAAGCCGAAGCCGTCGACTGTTTGAGTTGGTACACGAAGGCGATTGCCGCGCAGATTTTCAACCTGCAGACGATTTTGGACGTGGAAATTTTTTCAATCGGCGGCGACGTGGCGAAGTTCCCCGCGTTCATGTCGGCTCTGCGCGACGAACTTCAAAAACTTTACGCGGCGTGTCCGTTTCGACTGCCGCAAGCCGAAATCGTCGCAAGCAAATTTCTTTACGACGCGAACTTAATCGGCGCGTTGCAGTGTTGGTTACACAATTTCAAGGAGTGACGTTTATGGAGAACCGCGAACATTTCGGGGCGTTGACGGAGCGAATGCAAGCTTTTCGCGAAGAAACGCTCGACCAGAAACCGTACATCGACGCCGAACGCGCCGTACTCGTGACGGAGGCTTACCGTGCGAATCAAAATCAGCCGCCCGTCATGAAACGCGCACTCGGTCTGAAAAACATCCTCGAACACATGACGATTTACATCGAAGACAAAACGCTTATCGTCGGCAACCAGGCGACGAAAAATTGTAACGCGCCGATTTTCCCCGAATACACAATGGGTTTTGTCATCGACGAACTCGACAAGTTTGAAAAGCGCGACGGCGACGTTTTTTACATCACCGAAGAAACCAAACGTCAACTTCGCGAAATCGCGCCGTTCTGGAAAAATAATTGTCTGCACGACCGCGGCATGGCTCTGTTGCCCGAAGAAGTTTTGGACGTGTTGCCGTCGCTCGGCATGGAAGGCAAACTCAACGCGGGCGACGCTCATCTTGCAGTTAATTACGAACGCGTCATCAATGAAGGTTTGCTCGGCTACGAAAACCGCGTGCGTGACTTGAAGTCCAAACTTGACCTGACGCAGCCCGACGCAATCGACAAGAATATTTTTTACAAAGCCGTGCTGATTGTGTTGGACGCCGTGCGCAAATTCGCTTTGCGTTACGCCAAACTTGCCGCCGAAATTGCCGCCAAAGAATCCGACGCCAAACGCAAAGCCGAACTCGAAGAAATTGCCCGCATCTGCGAAAAGGTGCCGTATTACCCCGCCGACACGTTCCGCGAAGCCGTGCAAGCCGTGTGGTTCATTCATGTCGTCTTGCAGATTGAAAGCAACGGGCATTCGCTCAGCTACGGGCGATTCGATCAATACATGTATCCGTTTTATCAACGCGACATTCAAAGCGGCAAGCTCACCCGTGAAGACGCCGTGGAGCTGTTGACGTGCCTTTGGATTAAGACTTTGACCGTGCAAAAGATTCGTTCGCAGTCGCACACGTTGAGCAGCGCAGGTTCACCAATGTATCAAAACGTCACCGTCGGCGGACAAACCGTCGACAAACGCGACGCCGTCAACGAATTAAGTTTCGTCGTGTTGCAGTCCATTGCGCAAACTCGTTTGACGCAGCCGAATTTCACCGTGCGCTATCACGCGAACATCGACAAGAAATTCATGGATGAGTGCATCGAAGTCATGAAACTCGGCTTCGGTATGCCCGCGCTCAACAACGACGAAATTATCATCCCGTCGTTTATCAACTGGGGCGTCGCCGAAGAGGACGCGTACAACTACAGCGCGATTGGTTGCGTCGAAACCGCCGTGCCCGGCAAGTGGGGCTACCGTTGCACCGGCATGAGTTACATCAACTTCCCGCGTGTGCTTTTGTGCGCAATGAACAACGGCGTCGACATGACAAGCGGCAAACGTTTCACTCGCGGCTACGGCTACTTTAAAGACTTCACGAGTTACGAACAGCTCATGGACGTTTGGGACAAGACCGTTCGCGAAATGACCCGTTACAGCGCGATTGTCGAAAACGCAATCGACAAGGCATCCGAACGCGACGTGCCCGACATCCTCTGCAGTGCTTTGACGGACGACTGTATCGCTCGCGGCAAAACAATCAAAGAAGGCGGCGCAGTTTACGACTTCATCAGCGGTTTGCAAGTCGGTATCGCCGATATGGCTGATTCACTTGCGGCGATTAAAAAGCTCGTTTTCGAGGAACGCAAAATCACGCCCGCGCAGCTTTGGGACGCGATACTTGACAACTTCACGTCGCCCGAAAGCAAACGCATTCAAGACATGCTGATTAACGACGCGCCCAAATACGGCAACGATATTGATTACGTCGACGAGTTGATTGTCGAGGCTTACGACTCCTATCTTGACGAAATTAAAAAGTACCCGAATACGCGTTACATGCGCGGTCCGATTGGCGGCATTCGTTACGGCGGCACGTCCTCAATCAGCGCGAACGTCGGTCAAGGCCTGGGCACTATGGCGACGCCAAACGGTCGCAAAGCCCGTGAACCGCTTGCCGAAGGTTGTTCGCCCGCGCATAACGCCGACAAAAACGGTCCGACCGCCGTGTTCAAGTCCGTGTCGAAGTTGCGCACGGAAAAAATCACCGGCGGCGTCCTGCTCAACCAGAAAATGACGCCTCAGCTTTTGTCGAAGGACGAAAACAAGCAGAAACTCATCATGCTGATTCGCACGTTCTTTAATCGACTGCACGGCTATCATGTGCAATACAACATCGTATCGCGTGAAACGTTAATCGACGCGCAGATTCACCCCGAACGCCACAAAGATTTAATCGTGCGCGTGGCTGGCTACAGTGCATTTTTCAACGCGCTCAGCAAGGCGACGCAGGACAACATCATCGACCGCACGGAGCAAACTTTGTAAGGAGTGACCAACATGAAAATCGCAACC
>JAFVBP010000039.1 GCA_017479925.1 Selenomonadaceae bacterium
CGCGGGTCTGCGCACGTTGCTCAAACTTCAAAAGCGCATGGACTCTCAAGGCGCAATGCAAATTCGCAACATCCGCGAAAACGTCCGCGAAGTTTTGGACATGACCGGTTTCGCCGATTTCTTGACGATTGCCGACGACCGTAAGTCAACGTTTTCGGTTAGCTTTTGACGGAGGCGACGCATGATTAAAAATCTGAACTTCGACAAGATTTATCTGCGCTCGAAAGTGCCGATACCGTTCGTCGAGGAAAATTCGTTTCTGCCCGAAAAAGTTTTCGTCGACGGGATTTTTCCCGCGGGCACGGTGTTTAAATTTCTGCAACCGATCTGCAGTAAAAAAGTCAACGCGTTCGGCGACCAAGTCAACGACTACGCACACGCCGCGTCGCTCCTGTACAGCAACAAGTTCAACGGCGCGGCAGCCGACGAGGACGAGTACACGATAATTTTTCATGTCGACTTGAGTGCGCTGTTTCTGCTGTGCGAACCGTTCGACGAGCACGGCAAGCCGATTCAACTTTGACGCAAAAAAATTCCCGCGAGGTTTCGACGACCTTGCGGGTTTTTTGATTTATGACACGCTTGACTTTAGTTTTGCGATTTCGGACATGATTTCCTGCGCGAAGGCGTTCAAAGCGTCGCGGTCTTTGGTTGAGCCGTTGAACTGCATCGGTTTGCCGTAAACGACAGCCAGGCGCGGAAATTTTTCGTCGCGGGAAAAAATTTTCTCCGTGTTGACGATTGCGGCGGGAACAATCGGCGACTTCGTCATTGCGGCGATTAAACTCACGCCCGATTCGGCCTTGCCGATTTTGCCGGTTTTCGAGCGCGTGCCTTCGGGAAAAATTCCGAGACATTTACCGTCGCGCAAAACTTTCACGGCGGTTTTAATCGCGGTTTTGTCGGCGGCACCGCGTTTGACGGGGAACACGTGCAAATGTCGACAAATCCACGCCATGACGGGATTGCCGAAAAGTTCTTCCTTGCCCATGTAACAAACTTCGCGGTCAATGAACGTGCCCAGAAACGGCGGATCGAAGTTGCTGACGTGATTCGCCGCCAAAATAAACGCGCCGTCGACGGGTATATTTTCCGTGCCGACAACGTCCGTGTGCAAAATCTTGCTGAACCAAATTCGACACAGCGTCTTGAAAAATTTGTAGAACATTACGTTGCCAACTCCAAAATTTTCGCGACGACCTCGTCAATCGACAGGTGCGTCGTGTCCAACAAGATTGCGTCTTCTGCCTTGGCAAGCGGCGCGATTTCACGTTGCGAATCCTGCTTGTCGCGCAGAATAATTTCGTCGCGAATCGTGTCGAAGTCCGCCGCGAGACCTTTGGCTTTGAGTTCGTCGAAACGTCGCCGCGCCCGTTCGTCAACGGAAGCCGTCAAAAAAATTTTCAAGTCGGCGTTTGGCAAAACCTGCGTGCCGATGTCGCGACCGTCCATGACGACCGAGCCTTGAGCCGCCATTTCGCGTTGAAGTTCGGTCAACTTCGTGCGCACGAAGCCGATTTTCGCCACGTCGGAAGCGGAACGGCTGACTTCGGGCGTGCGAATTTTTGTCGTCACGTCGACGCCGTCGAGAAAAATTTTGCCCGTCGCGTCAAGCTTAATGTCCACGTCACGCGCCGCGTTAATGATTGAATCTTCGTCGAAGTTGCCGCCGCGAATCAAAACTTTCAAGCCGACGGCGCGATACATTGCGCCCGTGTCGATGTAGGTGTACGCCAATTTTCGGGCGACGATTTTGCTGACGGTGCTTTTGCCCGCGCCCGCAGGACCGTCGACCGCGATAATTTTTTTAGGCATTCAGTTCAGCTCCTTTGTAGAACTAGGGAGTAGAACGAGGGAGCAGGTTTATCTAATACCTGGTTCTAATACCTGGTTCTAATCCATCAAAAAAGTTCGGATACGAAATGTCAACGCAAGTTTCGTCGTCGAGCGTGACGCCGTTTGCCGCCGCGCCGCCCGCTTTGAAAGCGGGGGAACAACTGGTGTTCACCGCGACGTTGCGACAATTCAAACGTTATTGCCGCGCCGAAGCGTTGACTTCCAACATGTCAAAAAAGTTCGGGTACGAAATGTCAACGCAAGTTTCGTCGTCGAGCGTGACGCCGTTTGACGCCGCGCCGAAAATCGCCAGCGACATTGCCATTCGATGATCTGCGCGGGTTTTGCAGTTTGCGAAGATTTTTTCACGTCCGCCGCGAATCGTCAAGCTGTCGTCCGTCGCGCTGAAACTGTCGGGCGAAATTTTGTTAAACTCGTCGACAATCGCCGCGAGCCTGTCGCTCTCCTTGACGCGAAGTTCCGACACGTCGCGAATCACGGTCGTACCCTGCGCGAAGGCAGCGGCAACGGCAAGCGCGGGAATTTCGTCAATCAGCCGCGGAATCATTTCGCCGCCGAATTCGACGCCGCGCAATTTCGAGGCGACAACGTGAACGTCCGCAAATTTTTCGCCGCCCGACGTGCGTTCGTTGACAAGTTCAATCGTCGCGCCCATGTCAATCAACACGTCGACAATGCCCGTGCGCGTTTCGTTGACGCCGACATTTTGAATCGTCACGTCCGAGCCGTCAAGAATCGTCGCAAGCACAATCCAATACGCCGCAGAACTTATGTCGCCGGGCACGAAGATTTTTTCGGGCGCGTGAAGATTTTCGGCGGGTGAAATTGTTATCTCGTTGCCGCGACGTTCGAGCCGTGCTCCGAACGCCGACAACATTTTTTCGGTGTGGTTTCTTGACGGCGCAGGTTCAACGACGGTCGTCTTTTCGGACGCGAAAAGTCCCGCCAACAAAATCGCCGACTTGACTTGTGCGCTTGCGACGGGCATCTCGTAACGAATCCCGCGCAGATTTTTTTCGGCGGGCAGGATTGTTATCGGCAAGTTTTGATTCGAGTTGCGCCCGACGATTAACGCCCCGGCTTCGGCAAGCGGCTTAATCACGCGAGCCATCGGTCGTCGACGTAAGGAATTGTCGCCCGTGAACGTCGTCAAAAATTTCTGTGGCGCACAAAGTCCCATGAGCAATCGGAGCGTCGTGCCCGAATTGCCCGCGTCCAAAACGTTTTCGGCTTCGCGCAGTCCGTGCAGTCCGTTGCCCGTGACGAGGAGTTTTTCGCCCGCACGTTCGATTGTCGCGCCTAAAGCTTTCATGCACGCGACGGTTGACAGGCAGTCCGCGCCCGCAAGAAAGTTCGTGACTTCGACGGGCGTTGTCGCCAGGCTCGACAGAATTACGCTACGGTGCGAAATTGACTTGTCGCCGGGGATTTTAATCGTCCCGCGCAGTCCGTGTGTGAGCGGCAGAATTTTTTTCATGGCAATCACCTTGAAACCTTCGATTGACAATTTCGTTCGGCTGTGATAAATTTTCGGCAGTCAACAAGACAAAATTTGTGGCAGGTAGCTCGATGTTGATCCCGTCGACTCCTTCCTCGTTAATGAATACCCGATTTCAGAGCCGTTGGTTACGGCTTATTTTTTTCCGTTGAAGTACGTCAGTGCCGCGAAAATGAACGTCCCGACTTCGCAGACGATGTCCAACCAGCCAAAGAAATCCAAATCCATGCGCGTCACCTCCTTCCTTCGAGGAAGAAAGCCGACACATCAAACTGCCTGCCGCGCAAAATATAGCACACGTTCAGAAACATTTCAAGATTAAATTCCCGTCGTCAAGCGCGGCGTTTTTTTTTGCGATGACGTTTGAAAGTTGAGCGGTTGGTCAAGTTGTTCCCCCGCTTTCAAAGCGGGCGGCGGTTTTTTTGTTGCGACGACGTTTGAAATTTGAGCGGAAACAAATTGTTCCGTCGCTTTTAAAGCGACTTTTTTGTTGCGCACGAAACGCGTTGCAATTATAATGTCGCAGTTTTCAACGCAGAAACTTTTTTGGGAGGCAGCTCAATGGGAATAAATTCCGAACGCAGAAACATCGCGATTATCGCGCACGTTGACCACGGCAAAACCACGCTGGTTGACGCAATGCTCAAGCAAAGTCACATCTTCCGCAAAAACGAACAGGTTGCCGAACGCGTCATGGATTCGGGCGACTTGGAGCGCGAACGCGGCATTACAATCCTGTCGAAGAACACGGCGATTTTTTATCGCGGCGTCAAGATTAATATCGTCGACACGCCCGGCCACGCTGATTTCGGCGGCGAAGTTGAACGCGTGCTGAACATGGTTGACGGCGTTTTACTGCTCGTCGACGCCTTTGAAGGACCGATGCCGCAGACGAAGTACGTCCTGCGCAAAGCTTTGGAGCACAAACTCAAGCCGATTGTCGTCATCAACAAAATTGACCGTCCCGAAGCCCGCGTCGACGAAGTTTATGACGAGGTGCTTGAACTGTTCATGGAACTTGACGCGGACGACGAACAGTTAGATTTCCCCGTCATCTACACCGCGGCGAAACAGGGCATTGCCAAACGCGACATCCACGACGACGGCAAAGATCTGCAGCCGCTCATGGACACGATTTTGAAAGAAATTCCCGCGCCCGAAGGTGAACTTGACGCGCCGTTGCAACTTGTCGTCACCACTTTGGAAGCGGACGATTACGTCGGCAAAATCGCTATCGGTCGCGTTCAACGCGGCAAAATTCATTCGGGCGAAACGATTGCGCTTATGAGCGAGCACGGCGTCAAGAAAGCCAAAGTCGGCAAAGTTTTCACTTACGACGGCTTGAACCGCGTCGAAACGCCCGTTGCCGAAATGGGCGAAATTGTCGCGTTGACGGGCTTGAGCGAAGTTTCAATCGGCGATACCGTTGCCGATGCCGAAAAGCCCGAAGCCTTGCCGTCAATCCGCGTCGACGAACCGACTTTGAGCGTGACTTTCGGCGTCAATACAAGTCCGTTCGCGGGTCAGGAAGGTCAATTCGTCACCAGCCGACACATCCGCGACAGGTTGTTTAAGGAAGCTCAAACCAACGTCGCCCTGCGCGTCGAGGAAACCGATTCCGCCGACGTGTTCAAAGTCAGCGGGCGCGGCGAACTTCACCTGTCGATTTTGATTGAAACGATGCGGCGCGAAGGTTACGAAATGCAAATCGGCAAGCCCGAAGTCGTCTACAAAATCATTGACGGCAAGCGTTACGAGCCGATTGAAAATTTGACCGTCGAAGTGTCGCAAGATTACATGGGCACCGTCATGGAGTCGCTCGGTCGCCGCAAAGCCGAACTCAAAAACATGCAAAACGTCGCGGGTTACATGCGGCTGAATTTTTTGATTCCCGCACGCGGATTAATCGGTTTTCGGTCGGAGCTGTTGACTTCGACACGCGGCAACGGCATTATGAATCACGTTTTCCACGGCTATGAACCGTACAAAGGCGACATTCCCGGTCGTTCACGCGGAAGTTTGGTTGCCTTCGAGCAGGGCGAAACGACCGGCTACGGCATTTTTAACCTGCAGGATCGCGGCGTCATGTTCATTGAGCCGGGTCAAAAAGTTTACGAAGGCATGATTGTCGGCGAAAATTCCCGCGACATGGACATCGACATCAACCCGTGCAAGCAGAAACATCAGACCAACATTCGCGCCAGCAATTCCGACGAGGCGATTCGGCTTGTCCCGCCGCGAATCATGAGCCTTGAACAGGCAATGGAGTACATCAACGACGACGAACTTGTCGAAGTCACGCCGAGCGCAATTCGCCTTCGCAAGACGATTCTTGACCGCACGACACGCGGTCGCGCCGCCAAAAATGCGCGCAAGTGAGCTTTGAAGTTTTGCGGGCGGTGATTGAATTTTGCTCACGAAAACCGTTGCCCTGTTGCGTCTTTTGGAAACGGCTTGGGCTGATGACGGCAAATTACATTGGGACGATTTCGAGCGCGTCACTCAAGATTTAAGCGCGTCCGACAAGTTGAACGTCCTGCGCGAACTTTTGATTGTCTGTGATCAACGCGGCATTAAGCTTGTCGGCAAGTTTGAAACTTTTTTCGAGTGCACGGAAGCTTTGTCGAAAACTGCGCGTTCACAAGGCGGCAAAATTTCTTGGAGCGAATTTAACGCAATCGCGCAACGTTTCAGTCTTAACAATGCGGCGACGCTTGACGAGCTGTCGACTTTCTGTCAATGTGCGGGCATTCAACTTACCAACGAACGACTTGCGCCCGTCGTTGACGAAGCCGAACCGTCGTCCGTCACGCGCACGAACAAAATCGTCGAATGTTTGCTTGACAAACAAAAGCAAAACGGCGGTCGGCTCACCTTCGGCGACTTTGACAAGATCCTGAAAAGGCACGGCATTGCCAACGACGCCGACGAGATCGACGAGATTTTGAGCGTCTGTCAACAAGCGGGCATAGAATTTGACGGTGACGATCCTGTC
>JAFVBP010000005.1 GCA_017479925.1 Selenomonadaceae bacterium
GACGGTCGGCAAACTCGGGCGGTCGCCTCGACGTTCGATCTGACGGATTTTTTTCGCCGTGAGATTCGCCAAAGTCGCCAGTTCGTCAACCGAAAGTTCGCGGCTCATTCGGACAATTTTCAGTCTGTCGCCGAAGTTCATTTCGTCGCCTCCGTGACCGTGAAAGTTTCGGCTCCGTCGACGTAAGCGCGGCGCAGTTGCATCAAGCGGTACCAGCCATCGTCAGAGTCCGCCGCCGTGCCGATTTTGATTCGCGCACCGTTGATTCCCAGCCCGTAAGCGTTGCCTTTTGCCCAACCGTCGAAATTGCGCGGTTTGTCGGGCAGGTCGTAAATCAACGTGCCGTTTTCGTCGACGATTTTCATGCCACTGCCTCAACGACTTCGAGCGCGGTTTGAACTTGAGTCGCCGCCGCGGACAGAATTTCTTCGCGTTCGACAAGTTCGTTGTAATGCGCTCTGTCGAAGTCGGGCTTTTTGTAGTTGGCGAGCCAATAGTCGCCGCTTTCAAGGACTGTGCATCAAGTCGCTTTTACGAGAAGAAACGCGCCGAGGGTACTAGCCGCTCTTCGTCGAAAGAAAATTTTGCACTTACCGCCACAAAGAATTTTCGCCGCCGTTTAGAGCATCGACGCCAAAGTTCGGTCGCTGCTTTCGTAAGCGTCTATGGTATCTGCGCCTTCGTAGCCGTGAAATTTGTCGTGGATATTCGTTCCGCCCAAGTTGTTGTAAGCGTCACTGTAGATTTAAAAGCCGTCATTGATGACTGCGGCGAAGTCACTGCACATTGATATTTTCACGGCGGGGATATATAATTCGCAAAAAGCTTAACGGAGAACTTTTTATGGACGACAAAATTTTGGCGGCACACGGCGCGGGCGGCAAGTTGAGTTCGCAACTGTTGCACGAAGTGATTCTGCCCGCCTTCGGCAACGAAATTTTAAACGAGCTTCACGACGGCGCGAAAATCGGTCGCCTTGCAATGACGACGGACAGTTACGTCGTGCGGCCGATTTTTTTTCGCGGCGGTGACATCGGCAAACTTGCGATTTGCGGCACGGTCAACGATTTGGCAGTCACGGGCGCAATTCCGAAATTTATTTCCGTCGGCTTGATTATCGAGGAAGGCTTCGACATCTCCGCGCTGAAAAAAATCGTCGACTCCATGGCAAGCGCGGCGCGTGAGTCCGGCGTCAAAATCGTCACCGGCGACACAAAAGTTGTCGGCAAAGGTCAGGCGGACGGAATTTTTATCAACACCGCAGGCGTCGGCGAACTGATTAACGGCGTCGATATTTCAGCAAAAAACGTTCGCGCAGGCATGAAAGTTCTAATTTCGGGCACGATCGGCGACCACGCAACGACAATTCTTGCCGGAAGGCACGGTTTGCAGCTTCCCGACAGCGTAAAATCCGATTGCGCGCCTTTGAACGGCTTGATTCGCGAAATTTTGACCGTCGAACCGAAAATTTCTATGCTTCGTGACGCTACTCGCGGCGGAATTGCCGCTGTGTTGAACGAAATTGCTCATTCAGCGCACGTCGGCATACTGATTGACGAAAAAAACATCCCCGTGCACGATGAAATTCGCGGCGTGTGCGATATTTTGGGCTTCGACGTGCTTGAACTCGCCAATGAAGGCAAATTTATCGCGATTGTGCCCGAAAATTCCGCTGAAAACGTTCTTTCGGTCATGCGCAAGCACATTTACGGCAAAAACGCGGCCATTATCGGTGAAATAACGTCGAATTCGCCCGAAAAAGTCGGTTTGAAGACTTTAATCGGCGGTGTGCGCATTGTCGACATGCCTGCAGGCGAACTTGTGCCGCGAATTTGCTAGGGAGGCGACGTTCATGGAGCAAAGAACGCGTGAAATCTTGAAATTTCTTCTGCGCGAACAAAATTTTCGCACGACAGCCGAAGTTGCGGCTCAAATTTCCGTCAGCGCAAAGACAATTTCGCGTCAACTGCCCAAAGTTGAGCAAGTTTTGAACTCCGCAGGCTTAAAACTCGAAAAAAAGTCCGGCGCAGGCCTCTTAATCGTCGGCAGTGAAGTAAAACGCTACGCTTTGGCCGCTCATTTGAAGTCAATCGACAAAAAAGAGTACACTCCGGGCGAAAGACGGTCGATTATCATCAGTAAATTGCTTTCAAGCCGCGAACCGATTAAACTTTTCGTGCTTTCAAGCGCAGTTCACGTCACTGATTCGACGATCAGCAACGATTTGGACAAGTTGGAGCCTTGGTTTCGCGAACAAAGCCTTAAACTTTTGCGAAAACCCGGCCTCGGAGTCAGTTTGCTCGGCGATGAACGCGATTTTCGGCGCGCAATCGTGCGTTACATCTATAATCACGTC
>JAFVBP010000040.1 GCA_017479925.1 Selenomonadaceae bacterium
GATAATCGTGTAACGGCGACCGCCTTTGTAAGACTCAACGATCTCTTCGCACATTTCGTCAATGTCGTATTTGACTTCGGGGACGATGATATATTCCGCGCCCGAAGCAATGCCCGAAACCATAGCCAACCAGCCGGACGTGTGACCCATGACTTCAACGACCATGATTCGACGGTGAGCCGAAGCCGTGTCGCGCAGTTTATTAATCGCCTCGACAGCCGTGTTCGCCGCCGTGTCACAGCCGATAGTGTAATCGGTGCCCCAAACGTCGTTATCAATCGTGCCGGGCAAGCCGACAATCGGAATGCCGCCCATCTTCGACAGGAGTGAACCGCCCGTCAACGAGCCGTCGCCGCCGATAATGACCAAGCCTTCAATGCCGTGTTTTTGGAGATTTTCGAGGCCTTTGCGCCGACCTTCTTCGGTTTTGAATTCTTTGCAACGAGCCGTACCCAAAAACGTGCCGCCGCGCTGAATCAAGTCGCTGACCGAACGTCTGCTAAGCTCAACGATGTCGTCCGCCAACATACCTTTGTAGCCGTTGTTTATGCCGAAAACTTTAACGCCTTCGTAAAGAGCCGTCCTCACGACCGCACGCGCCGCCGCGTTCATGCCGGGTGAGTCGCCGCCCGAAGTCATTACCGCAATCGCATTAACCATAACTTACCCCTCCCGCTCAATGTCGCTGTGAAAAATTCACGGCGTCATTGTAAGAAATTTCTAGCCGATTGTAAAGAAAATTTTCGCGCCTTGACGGTTTGTGTTAAAATCTGCGCGGGAGGAGATGACATGACTTACAAACTTTTGGCACTCGACATGGACGGCACGCTTTTGACTTCGCAGAAAAAAATTTCGTCGCGAACTTTGCAAGCCGTCACCGAACTTTCACGGCGCGGAGTTTACGTCGTCACTTCGACGGGACGCGGTTTCGCGGAAATGAGCGATTATCGCGACGTGCTCGACGCAATGCACTTCGGCATTTTGAACAGCGGCGGACTGCTTTTCGACTTCAAAAATGACACGCCCGTCAAAGTTCACGGTCTCGACGAAAAAACTATTCTGCAGTTGATTGACTTCGGATTGACCGAACGCGCAATGATTCACCTGCTCGGCGTCAGGCACTCAATCGCCCGCGACGACGACATCCAGCACATGGAAAATTTCAGCATGGCGGTTTATCACGACATGTTCAATCGAATTTGCGTGCGTTGCGACGACTTCAAGAAATATGTCCGCGAACACCCCGGTGAAGTCATCAAAGTCAATCTGTATCACCGCAACGAAGAATCCCGCGACAGAAATCTTGCGCGCATGGAGCCGCTCAACCTGTCGATCAGTTTTGCCGAGGCGTTCAATCTGGAGGCGTCGCCCGCCAACATCACCAAAGCTTCGGGACTTGTCGAACTGTGCGAATTCTTGAAGATTGACCTTGCCGAATCCGTCGCGATTGGTGACGCGCACAACGACACGGAAATTATTCAAACGGCGGGTCTTGGCGTCGCCATGGGCAACGCGTCCGACGAAATCAAACGTCTTGCCGACTTCGTCACGCTCGACAACGACCACGACGGTGTCGCCGCCGCGATTGAAAAATTCTTCTGACGGCGTGATTCGTCGCAAAAAAATTCCCGTCGATTGACGGGAGTTTTTTTGTCGGCACCCGATTTATCGCAAGCCACAACCATCACTTCAACGCCGTTTCACTTGACCGCGCAGAAATTTTTTTGCTAAAGTCTGTAACGAAATCGGAACTCCGACGTATAAGGGACAGAAAGACAAACAGAGCCGCAAAGGACAAGCTGAATCGACAGCAACATAAAAATCCCGAACAAATTTAAAAGGAGACTGATAACCATGGCAAACCGCGAAGACAACATCAAGAAAATCAACGATCAACTCGAAGCAATGAGCGACGACGAACTCGAACAGGTCGCAGGCGGCACGTACAACGAAACAGCTGCAGACACCCGCTTCCTGAACGACTTGGCGGGACTGTGCGATCGTTTCGGCGCAACAAAAGCATTTTTCAAGTTCGGTACGGTTTCAGGTGAAGCCGTTAAAGGTTGGGGTCAAGTCGGAATCAGTGTCGACACGAGCTGGGGTGGCTCCAACAGATACTTCAAAGACGGTCAAGAAATTACGCGCAAGCAAGCATTTCAATTCGCCTGCGAACAGTACGGCAAAAA
>JAFVBP010000041.1 GCA_017479925.1 Selenomonadaceae bacterium
CTTCGAGCGTGCGGTCAAGCGTGTCAAAAAACCAACCGACCGAAGAAACGCGCATTGCCGAACCGTTGGTTGTTTTCTTGAACGGCTTCGGGTCATCCTGCATGAGCCACTGCCTGAACGTGCTGCTGAACGCGGCGGTCAAATATTTTCTGCCCCAAGACTGCATCGAGCGAATCACGGCGGTTTTCATCGTGACTTCGTCCGCGTGTGCACCTGCGGCAAGCAAAGCTTCGGCGACGGCAACGGTCAAAATCGTGTCGTCGGTCAAGTGGCAATCTTCGCCGAAAAGCGGAAAATCTTTCGTCTTGATAACGCGCAATTTGCCTTCGTAAGGCGAACCGACCATGTCGCCGATAATCGCGCCGTAAAGTGCCGTCCGCATGTCAATTCCTCCAAGTTAATTTTGCAGAGCTTTCAACGTGTTGCCCGTCGCGTGTGCAAGATCGAAACTGTAGCGAATAACGTCGTAGCGCGCACTGACGTTGCTTTTCTTCGCGGTGGACAGGGCAAGTTCGGCGTCCAAAACGTCAAGCAGAATTCCTTCGCCGACGTTGTAGCGTTCGGTGGCAATGTAGCGTTCCTCTTCGGCAAGTTCAACGGCGCGTTGAGTCGTCGTCAAACGGAGCAGGGCAATTTTCAAATTCTTGTGCGCGGCGACAACTTCCTCGTGAACGCTGTCAATGTCGGCGTCAAAGGCAAGTTTTAGGCGTTCGACTTCGACTTTTGCGGAATCGACTTCAGCGCGGGTGACGCCGCCGTCAAAAATGTTCCACGTCGCGCTTAAACCGATTGAGGCGTCGGGCGTCCAGTGCCACTCGTGAGCCGCCGCGTTGAGATTCGTGCCGACATTGGCGTTGAGATTCGGATACCAGCCGGACTTCGCGCTTGTAACGGAAAGTTCACCCTGTTCGATTCGCAAGGCGGCGGACTTCAAATCGTTGCGGTTTTCTTCGGCTTCGGTCAAGTACTGTTCGATTTCGCCGAGTTTCAAAGACGTTTCAAATTCCTCGACGGTCAACTGTGCGATTGAGTCGGCGGACATCAACGCCGCCAAATTCGTCAAGGAAACTTCGTAAGCGGCGTGCGAACGTGCGGCGTCCTGCAAAGCGTTGCTCGTCGCGACCTGTGCGCGCAAAAGATCGATTTTAGCCTTCGCGCCCGCCTCGAACTGTGCGGCGATCATGCGTTCGTGTTCGGACAAATTTTTTTCGGTCTCCATGTCGACCTGCGACGTTGCCAAATTTTCCAGCGCGTTGACGTAAGCCGTCACGACCTGATAAATCAAATCGTCCTGCGCCTGCGAAAAGTCAAACTTCGCCACGTCGATTCCCAGTTGCGCGGACTTTATCGCCGTTTCCAATCGCTTGCCGCTGTACAGGGGCAACGTCAAACTCAAGCCCGTCGACGCCCGCTCGGAGTGTTCTTGAAATTCGGTTTTCGCCGCGTTCAAGCCGCCCGACGCGTTGATCGAGAAAGTTTTTTGTCCCCGCGCAGATTTAAGCGACTCTTCGGCGACGCGGATTGATTGCTCCGTTCGTTGCAGATTAGGGTTGTTTGTCAACGCCGTTTGAACTGCGTCGCGCACCGGCAGGGCTTGTGCGGGCGACATCGTCAGCAACGTCAGCAGGATTGCCGTCAGAAATTTTTTCATGGTGATTCTCCTTGCCAAGCGGATTTTCTTTGGCGAACTTTATGACATCGTCGGCGGTGACTTGCGGCGGTTTGTCGACAGCTTTATCGACAGGCGAATTTTTTTCAACGGTTGAAGTTTGCGCGACGGTTTTATCGACGGTTGCAGATTGCGCGTCAGTTGAAGTTTTATCGACGGTTGAATTTTTGTCGCCGATAAAACTTTCGGTCGTCAAAGGTTTGACGGGCGGCTTGTCGACAGGTTTATCGACGGTTGAGCTTTTGTCGACGGTTGAATTCTGCGCGACGGTTGAAGATTTATTGTCGGTCGTCGCGGATTTCAGCGGCTCTTCAACTTCGTTCAACGTTTGCGACAGTGCCGCTTGAGCTTTGCGGAATTCGCGCAGACCTTTGCCGATTGCCCGTCCGACTTCAGGCAATTTGCTCGGACCGAAAACTATCAGCCCGACGATTAAAATTACGATGAATTCGCCTGCACCAATTCCAAACATCCGAATCACGCCCCGAAAATTTTTTGCGACGATTATAACACGCGTGAAGACATTTTCAAATATTTTTCAGGGAAAACTTTCGCCGACAAAAAAACTCCCTCGCTGTGCGAAGGAGTTTCGTGTCGATTGAAATTTCAGCCCGCCATGCGTTTGGCAAGGGTCGCCGCTTCAGTCATGAGCGTTTGCGCTTGATGAAGTTTGATTTCCGCGGATTTTATCGTCGCCGCGTTCTTGTCGTCGAGCCACTTGGCGTAATCGTCCGCGTACGCGATTGACGTGTCGCAAATTCGCAGGTAGAGGTTATGCAAAGTCTCGGCGTCTTTGGGCACGTGCAGCGAAAACAGTTCCTGCTTGCGCGCTTCCCAATCTTTTTTGAACATGTTGAGCATGACGTTTTTGAGTTCCGCACGCGTCTTGTCTTGACCGAGACTGCCCGTAGACATAATCGCGCCGAATTTTTGTTCGGCTTCGCGAATCGACGCTTCGTGCCGCATGTTAATATCGGCAACCTTGGCAAGATATTCGCCGACCTGCGTAAGGCGAACCTGCGTCACCTGCGCGACGAAGTCTTTAAAATTTTGCACGCGGACAATCTGCCAATGTTTGTCTTCCTGCCGTTGCAGGACGATTTGAATCGGGAATTCGCGTTCAAGTTCCGGCTGAAAGACAATCACGTCCGCAAAAGCTTCGTTTTCGTTGGCGTCGTTGCGTTGGATGTTTTTGACGCCGCGAACTTCGATGTCGTTCAAGCCCGTGCGTTGAATCACGTCCGCAACGCCGAGATGTTCCTTAGTGTTCAGGTCGCCCGTTTCGACGTACGAATCGACGGCGGCTTTCAAACTCACCAGCAAAGGAGCGCGAAGCATTTGCGTAAAATTGCGAATCGCATCTTTGGTTTCGGGCGTCATTGCGGGATCGAAATTCATCAACCCGTCGGCAAAACCGTCGTAGCCCGAATCGAGCACGGTGTCGACGTTCACGAAACGGTGAAATTCGCTGACGTCGTGTTTTTCGATTGACTCGGTCACGGAATTTATCGCAAAGCCGGGCGTGTCCGTGCGCGTGTGGAAAAAGTACCAGCCGCCGCCCGCCAAAATCACAACTGCCGCACCGATACCCGCCGCCAATTTGATTTGCTGCTTGTTCATATTCGTGCCTCCAAAAAATCATTTGCCGTGTTGATTCTGCCCGCGTCGAAAAATTTCCTGCGTGTCATGAAAAATTTCTGTGACGCATTGCCGCGACAATCTGCTTGCGAACGTTGCCTTCGTTGACAATGACGACATCCGCCCGCGAACAAATTTCGTCGCTTGACATTTGCGAATTGATTCGCGCCAAAGCTTGAACTTCGGTCAACTTGTCGCGTGCCATGAGCCGTTCGATTTGGACTTCGCGGCGGACACGCACAGCCCAAACTTCGTCGCACAAAATTTCCCAGCCCGCCTCGAACAAAAGCGGCACTTCCAAAACGACCAGCGGCGTGCCGGCTTCAAGACACTCGACCAGAAAATCCCGCGTTCGGTTGAGCAACAGCGGATGCGTCGCCGAATTGACCCAAGCGCGTTCGTCGGGATTGTTGAAGATTATTTCGCCGATGAGTTTTCGATTAAGCTGCCCGTCCGCCGTGACGACTTTTTGACCGAAATGTCGCAC
>JAFVBP010000042.1 GCA_017479925.1 Selenomonadaceae bacterium
CCGTTTACATTTTTGCGCGTGCTCGGACCGGAGCCGTGGAACGTCGCGTATACCGAACCGTCGCGTCGACCGGCGGACGGGCGTTACGGCGACAATCCCAATCGGCTGTATCAGCATCACCAGTTGCAGTTGATTATGAAGCCGTCGCCCGACAACATTCAGGAGCTGTACCTTGACAGTTTGGCGGCAATCGGCATTGAAGCGGACAAGCACGACATTCGTTTCGTCGAGGACAACTGGGAGTCTCCGACACTCGGCGCGTGGGGTCTCGGCTGGGAAGTTTGGCTCGACGGCATGGAAATCACGCAGTTCACGTATTTTCAGCAGGTCGGCAGCCAAGATGTCAAACCCGTCGCCGTCGAAATTACTTACGGTCTTGAACGTTTGGCAATGTACATTCAGGGCGTCGAAAACGTCTACGATGTCGAGTGGGCGGACGGCGTCACTTACGGCGATGTCTTCCACCAAAACGAATTTGAGCAGACAAGTTACGCCTTCGACTTGAGCGACGAAGATTTACTTTTCGATTTGTTTGACAAGTACGAAGCCGAAGCCGTGCGCGTCATCAAGCTCGGTTACGTGCACCCCGCTTATGACTACGTGTTGAAATGTTCGCACACGTTCAATCTTTTGGACGCACGCGGAGCCATAAGCGTCAGCGAACGGACTGCTTTTATCGGGCGCGTTCGCAAGTTGGCTCGCATGTGCGCCGAAGTTTATTTGCAACAGCGCGAAAAGCTCGGTTATCCTTTAATGCGTAATGCGAAATGCGTAATGCGTAATGAAATCGCCGACGAACAGCCTGCGTCCTGCGTTGCGTCAACTAATCCCGCGACGTTGCTCCTCGAAATCGGCACGGAAGAAATTCCTGCGCACGCAATGCCCGCCATACTCGACCAGCTGAAAACTTTGGCGACCAAAGCTCTCGACGAAGCTCGGATTAAATTCGGCGACATTCGCACGCTCGGCACGCCGCGCAGATTGGCTTTGCTTGTCGACGACGTTGCGCCCCGTCAAACCGACGTGTCGACCGAAAAACGCGGTGCCTCGGCAAAAATCGCCTTCGACGCGGACGGCAAACCGACCAAAGCGGCAATCGGTTTCGCGAAGAAAAACAACGTTGCGCCCGAAGATTTAATCACCCGCGACGGTTACATTTACGCCGTCATTCGCGAACAGGGTAAATCATCCGCCGAAATTTTCGCGATGCTGTTGCCGAAACTCATCTGCGATTTGAGTTTCCCGAACAACATGCGCTGGGGCAGCTTGGACTTCAAATTCATTCGCCCGTTGCGTTGGATTGTCGCGCTTTTCGGCGACGAAATTATTCCGTTTGAAGTTGCCAACGTCACAAGCGGCAGGACTTCACGCGGTCACCGTTTCTTGAGCGCGGGCGACTTCGACATTGCGACGGCGGGCGATTACGTTGCCGACTGCGAAAAAAATTTCGTCGTCGTCGACCAAGACAAACGCCGCGATATGATTGTCGCGCAGATTGACGAAGTTGCCGCGTCGAAAGACGGTGTCGCCGAAATTACCGACGACCTGCTCGAAGAAGTTTTGTATCTCGTCGAATATCCGACCGCGCTTGTCGGCGAATTTGAGACGAAATATCTTGAGTTGCCCGCCGAAGCCGTCATAACGCCGATGCGCGACCATCAGCGTTACTTCCCTGTCAAGACGACCGACGGCAAGTTGATGCCGCTTTTCGTGACGATTCGCAACGGCGGTAAAGATTATCTCGACATTGTCCGGCACGGCAATGAACGCGTTTTGAAAGCTCGGTTGGAGGACGCTCGATTTTTCTTCAACGAAGACCGCAAGAAATCTTTGGCTGCTCACCGCGACAAGTTGAAGACCGTCGTTTTCCAGGAAGGACTCGGCTCCGTCTACGAAAAGACTGAACGGCTCGTTAAGCTCGTCGAAAAAATTGCGGACGTCTTCGGCGTTGACGCGACAAATGTCAAACGTGCCGCCGAATTGTCCAAAGCCGACCTCGTCACGGGCATGGTCACCGAATTCACCGAACTGCAAGGCGTCATGGGGCGCGAATACGCCAAACTCGACGGCGAAACTGCCGAAGTCTGCGCGGCTATTGACGAACATTACATGCCGCGTTTTGCCGGCGACGCTCAACCGAAATCCACCGCGGGCAAGATTTTGAGCCTTGCCGACAAGATTGACAACATCGTCGCGACGTTCAGCCGCGGACTCGTGCCGACGGGTTCACAAGATCCGTTCGCCCTGCGCCGTCAAGCTTTGGGTATCGTCAACCAGTTGACTGCCGCCCGTCAAAGCGTGTCGATTAGCGAAATTGTCGAACTTGCAATGGACTTGCTCAACATCACCGACCAAGTCGGGCGCGAAAAACTTCAGGCGGAAGTTGCCGACTTCATGCGCCTGCGCGTGAAAAATGTTTTGTCGAACACGACGCGCTACGACGTGATTGACGCGGTCATTGACGACGTTGACGACGTTTTTGCCGTGACGCTCAAAGCCGCCGCGCTTGAACAATTTTTGGCGACACCCGACGCCGTCAAGACGATTCAATCTTTTGTGCGCGTGTCTAACCTTGCCAAAAAAGCCGACTCGACCGACATTGATTCGACGCTTTTGACGCTCGACGCGGAAAAAGTTTTGTTCAAGGCGTTTGAAGCCGTCAAAGTTGCAGCGGATGAACTCGTCGACAAAAAAGACTTCCTCGGCGCGTTGGACGTGCTCAAAAAACTTTCGACGCCGATTGATTCGTTCTTCGACGCGGTCATGGTCATGGACGAAAATTTAACCGTGCGCAAAAATCGCCTTGCCCTGCTTAAATCGACGGACGAACTGCTTGCCAAAATCGCGGACTTCGGAAAAATCGTTTTGTAAGCGGCAGGGAATTTTGTTTTCGTTGTCGAATTTGACGGCAGAACTTGGAGCGATAAATTCAAAAGGAAGATGACCATGAATACAAACTTTCTCCAACTCGGCGACGATTCACCGTTGAGCCGAATCAAGACTTACTTCGACGCCCTGCAAAATTCGGCGGACGAATATTTTTTCGTTGTCGACCTGAATTCGGGTCAAGTGATGCTGTCACAAAATTTTATTCGCGACTTTAACTTTCACGACAGCCTCGTTGACGATTTTGCCGCGCTGTTGACGCCGTTCATTTATTACGAAGACCGCGAAATTTTGGAGTCGGCGTTGAGCGAAATTGATTCGGCGTCGCCCGGCACGGAAATTATGGGCGAAATGCGTTTGCTCAACCGCAACGGCGAATACGGCTGGGTCAGTTTGCGCATGGCGACGGGCACGGACGAATTCGGGCAGCCCGAAATTGTCGCGGGCGTAATTGCGCGCATGGATCTCAAGCAGAAGGCCGACCACGTGACGGGGCTTTTAAATCGCAACGCTTTCCACGTCGCGCTTATGAAGGAGTTAAATTCGTCGCCCGACGTGCACGGCGCGGTTATCTTTATCGGCTTGGACAACTTCCAAATCATCAATGAAACTTACGGTCACCAGTTCGGCGACACGACGCTCCGCCAAATTGCGCAGGACATCACCAACGTTTTGCCGCCCGACATTCGCCTGTACAAGCTCGATAACGACATGTTCGCCTTTTTCGTGTCGGACGTGTACCCCGAAGAGATCGAAATTATTTTTTCGAGTATTCAGCTGTGTATGCGCGAAATTCGCAACATCGAAGATACGATTTACTGCACGGCGTCTGCGGGCGCGACTTTTTATCCGACCGACGCCGACGACGTGATTAATTTGATGCGTTACGCCGAAGTTGCGTTGGAGTTTGCCCGTCAAAAAGGCCGCGACCAAATTGCGTTTTTCGACAGAGAATCCTACGACCGTTGGCGTTACGATTTGGGTATGCAAAATCTCATGCAGAATTCAATCGCCCGCGGTTGCGAAGATTTTTTCCTGTGCTATCAGCCGCAGATTAACGCGAAGACGGGCGAACTTGTCGGCGCGGAGGCACTTTTGCGTTGGTACGACCGCGACGGTTCGGTCGTTGCGCCAATGCAGTTTATCCCGATGCTTGAAAAATCGCGCATGATTATTCCCGTCGGGCATTGGATTATCGAGCAAGTCATTCGCCGCTTGACGGAGTGGCATAAAATCATGCCGACCTTGCAGGTGAGCATAAATATTTCGCTGTACCAACTTGAAGAGCACATGTTTTATGACTTCGTCAAGGACTGCATTGACCGCTACCAAATTGACCCGACGCGCTTGACGTTTGAGTTGACCGAAAGCCACAACGTCTACGATTGGGATTTCGTCAACAAGCAGTTCCAAGCGTTCCACGAGCTGGGCATCAAAATTTCGATGGACGATTTCGGCATGGGCTATTCCAACCTCGGCTTTTTGAAGAATTTCCAGTGCAACGAAATTAAAATCGACCGTGTGTTCGTCGAAGACATTTTGCACAGCGACTACGACAAAAATCTCGTCAAGTACGTCGTCATGCTGTGTCACGCCGTCGGCATGGAAGTTTGCATCGAAGGCGTCGAAGACGAGGCGACTTACGTTTTCCTGCGCGACGAGTGCGACGCGGACGTTATCCAAGGCTTTTATTTCGGCTACCCCGAAACCGAAGACGTTTTCGCTAAACGGCTCACGAAGTAACGCACGGAGGAGATTGTCATGAAGTTCAAATTTTTGGCGGCACTTGTCTGCGGCGTGCTTATGTTGACTTCGTCGCTGTGTTCGGCGGTCGTCGACGGCGAGAAAATCGCGCTCGGAAGCATTTTCCCCGGCATGAGCGTCACCGAATTGACCGACGCTTTCGGGCAACCGGTTTATCGCGACGGCGACGATTGGACTTATTCCACGTTTAAAGTTGACATTGAACGCGGCGTTGTCGAGAAAGTTTCCACGACTTCCGACACTTTGGCGACACCCGAAGGCGTGCGCGTCGGTTTGGCGGCGGAAAGTCTGAATTCGACGTACGGCAAGGCGGACAAAGTTGACCGCGAACGCGACGGCGACGAATACGAATATTTCAGCTCGGACGGCACGAAGAAAATCGAGTTCAAGGTCGTCAACGGCATTATCGCGAAAATCACTTGCTCGCTCAGAGATTGAGCGTCCCGAACAAACGAAAACCGCTTCCGATATTCGGAGGCGGTTTTTTTATGCGTAATGATTCGGCGGCGAACGCTTGCAAAAATTTTTTCGCGCAGATACCTCGCAGGTACTTGCGCTACCCCCCCCCCGTGCTAGAATAGTCACGCACAAACAATTTCCTGCAGAGGAGGAATTTTCATGGCAGATTATTATCGCATCGAAACAAGCAACCAAACCGTCACGGGCACGGCGGCGGGCGAAATGTTCGAGTTGATACCGTCGACCAACAACGGGCTGTCGAACATCGTCATCAACGCGGCGGGCGGTGCCGACACGCTCAAAGTCAGTTCGTCGAACGCGACAATTTCGGCGACGATTATGAATCTCGACCCGTCAAGCGTCCTCGACATCGGCAGCGGAACTTTTTATTACTCGACGCAAGCCGACGGAATCAACATCACCGACTACTACGGAAATCTCAAGCTGAAACTTTGGGGCACGACCGATACTTCAATCTTTGCGAACTCAAGCGCAAGTTTCACGTCGCTCGACATATATTCCACGGGCAACGGCGAATATATTCGCGGGACGGATATGGCGGACAATATCGTCGTCGCTCACTCGAATTGCGTCGTGAACGCCCGTTCCAGCGACGACTTCATCATTGCTTACGGTGACAATAACGATTTGAATGGCTACTACGGCACGGACACAATAATCACCACTGGCAACAACAATACGCTTTACGGCGGCGACGGCGGCTATACTGACGACATTTTAATCGTCGGCGGCTCGAACAACAGTCTCAAAGGCAGTTACGCCGGTAACAATACGTTTGAAATTTACTCGTACACGGCTGGCGGCTCGAACAATACTTTGACGGGCAACGGCGGTTACAATAGCTACATCATGTCGACGGGCTTGGTCGGCGTGGACGGCTCGCAAGTCGGCACGGCACCTTACAATCCCAACTTCAGCGACACCGTTTCCGTCACGATAACCGACGCGAAATCGGGCGACTCGTATTACATGCGCGACTGGGGCATTTACGGCATTAACGCTTCGACGACATCTGACGGCGTTGTTCTCTCCTCGACAAGCGGGCGAATCAATGTTTTAATGGCGGGACAACGCGACTGGAATTCCGTCAAAAGTAATCTCATCACGCTCGACAACGCACAAGGCTACGTCGGCACTTACACGCTTGAACAGGCGGTCGGGCTTGCTCAAAGCGGTCCGATACCGCCTGCGGGCGTCTTCACCAACGGCGATTATCTTATGGTTTCGTCAAGTTTCGTCGGCAACCTGATTATGTCGACGGCGGGCGCGAATTATACGAACAATCAAATCGTGACAATGGACGCGACGCAGAATTATCAAGTCGGAATGCAACTCGGCGGCAACTCGAACAGCAACGCGATTTATGCCGGTCAAGGCGGAAATATTCTTTGGGGCGGCGAAGACACGGCGACCGATTATCTGTTCGGCGGCGCGGGCACGGACGTTTTCCAAATCGGCAAGTACAACGGCTCCGACGTGGTGTTCGGCTCGGACTACACCGACGTTGTTTATCTTTACGACGTGAGCTTGAGCGACATTGTTTCCTACGCCTACGACGCGAACACAATCGCGCTCGGCTTGAATTCGGGCAGCGTCATTTCCGTTGCGAACGGCGACGCAATTTCCCCGACGTTTGTTTTGGCGGACGGCAGTGCTTACCGCTTCAATCGCGTGGCGTATTCTTGGCAAAACGCGTAACACTTCGGCACTTGCAAAAAAAAATCGCCTCGACAAAACGTCGGGGCTTTTTTGATGCGTAATGCGAAATGCGTAATGCATAATGATTCGGCGGGCGAATTTACTTGCGCTTCGTTGTGCGTTTCGTCGTGCCTGCATTAGCCGCCTTGCTCGACAAAATATTTTCGACCGCCTCGAAGACAAGCGACTTGTCCAGTTCGTCGACGCCCAATCGCGCTGCCTTGAAAGCCGCGTTCAACATGGCGTTGGAAATGTCGGAGCCGCTGATACCGTCGAATTTTTTGGCAAGCTCGTCGAAATCCAAATTGTGCGGAAGTTCTTCGGGTGTGTACATGCGCCAAAGTTTTCGGCGACAATCTTCGTCGGGCAAAGTGAATTCGACGTGCATTGAAATTCGCCGCATGAACGCGGGATCGAAATTCTCGATAAAATTCGTCGCGAAGATGATAAAGTCTTGGTACTCGTTCATCAACATGAGCATGACGGAGCGCGTCTGGTTGACGCTCACGTCGACGGCTTGCGTCATGTTGGTGACACGCTTGCTCAAAATCGCATCCGCCTCGTCGAAAAACAAAATGCTGTCGGAATTCTTCGCCGCCTCGAACGCCTTGCGGATATTTTTGGGAGTTTCGCCGACGTATTTCGACTCAATGTCCGCGTAGTTGACGATGAGAATTTTTTTGCCGAGCTGTTTGGCGATAGCGTGCGCCGCCATAGTTTTGCCGGTACCGGGCGCGCCGTACAGATTGATGCCGATTCGACGCGAAAATTTGTGCGTGTGCTTGAAGCCCCACAGCTCAAAAACGCGGTGAGTATTCTCCGAATAGTTCGCCACGTCAAGAATTTTTTCGCGCACGGCTTGCGGTAAGATGATGTCGTCAAGCGACCACTTCGGCTCTTCGGGCACGAAAACTTCTTCGGCGGGCGCGGACTTCGTCGGTTTGCTTTCGTCGAAATTGCGTTTGGGATTAATCGCCATAAAAGTCACCCCGTGAATTTTTTCGGCAATGTTATCACGGCGGCGGGCGAAACTGCAATTAGAAATTTGGAATTTGTAATGTGAAATTGTTACCGCGTTTCACCTGTATGACGTGACCGTCAGCGACATTGTTTCCTACGGCTACGACACGAACACAATGACGCAAATTCCCCGACGTTTGTTTTGGCGGACGGCAGTGCTTACCGCTACAATCGCACGCCGAAAAACGTCTTGTCGTGACGCGTTCAATCCGCCAAAAAAAATTAAAGGAATTTTATTCGCCGCGTCGAAGTCAAAATCGGCAAGTAAGCTGAACTTGATAATTTTTCGTGGAGGGATAAAGTTTGGCATTTTTTTTGATAGTGCCGAGCGTCATGATAGTCAGCGTCCTTGTGGTGCACGCGCTGGCGAACCGAATGGGTTTGAAAATTTACTACGGCACGCTGATTGCGGTGGCATTGTCGGCGTTCGCGGCGGATTTCGCGACGGTGCTTGTGTCGCCTGCGGTCGGCAAGGCGTTTTTTTTGCGGCTGGGCATTTTCGTTTTGGCGGCGGCGGCGATTTTGACGGCGGCGAATATTTTTTTTGTCAAACGAAAGCGCGCCGAAGAGAAAAATTTTAACGAGGAAGTTCGTGCGGCATACCGTGCCGAGGTCGAAAAAACTTCCGCGCAAGCCGTCGATAAGCCCGACGACAAGCCCGACGACAAAACCGTCGACGAAACGCCCGTTGAACTTGCGCCGCTTGAAAAATTCGAGTGGAACGAATCCGACGCGCCGTCCGAAGCTCAAACCGTCGAAGCCGAAACTTCCGCGCCCGAAACTGAATCGACGCCCGCGAAAGTTGAAGCCGTCGAAGCCGACGATTCAGAATCTGCGCGTCCCGACGAAATTTCCGCCGCCGAAACGAAGTCGCCCGAAGAATTTCCGCTTGAAGAAGTTTTCAAGCCGCTTGAGACCGTCAAAATCGAAAAGCTCGAAAAGTTTGCGCGTGAGGAAGAAAAATCACATCCCGCGCCCGAACCGAAATCAAGCGAAGTTTTTCCGTACGAAGAGGTTTTCAAGCCGCTTGAAGCCGTCAAGCCCGACAAAATCGAAAAAATTCAGGTCGACGAAAAATCTTCGCCGCACGAGAAATCGCCCGAACTCGAAGAAAAAATCGAAACGCTTGACGACATTTTGGATCGCGCTTACGCCGAACGCTCGAAAGGTCACGTTTGGCAGGCGATTGACTTTTATCGCAAGGCACTCGAACGTTACCGCAACGACGAATACGCGCCTTTCGTGGCGATTGACTTGGGCAACGTCTACAAAGAGGAAGCTCTCTACTCGAAGGCGATTAAAATCTACGAGGAAGCTTTGACTTTGCCGGCGGTGACGCGCAGTGCCTCGACGCAAAAAGAATTCGCCAAAAACTTGGAATATCTGCGCGCCGTGCGAACGGTTTTGTTGCGACATCGGGCATTGTCGACGCCGTTCAGCAAGTTGACGAAAGAACTTTTGCGCGAAGTCGACGCCGAACTTAGAAATTCCGCCCGTTGACGAAATTTTTTTCCGCAACGGTTGACAGCGCGTTTCGGGCGATATAAAGTCAAGCCGCGCATTTCAAATCCGACAAACAAAACTTTTGGAGGTATCAGCATGAAGAAAAGCGTTGAAATTCTAGGTCTGCCGATTATCAGCATAACCGAAGGTCGCGAGTTGGGCACGAGCAAAACTCTGCTCATCGACGCGAAAAACGGCGTTGTTGCGGCGATAACGATAGAGGACGACGACTGGTATCGCGGCGTCAAGCTCATCCCCTACGAATCGGTTATCGCTATCGGCGAAGACGCGGTGACAATCACGCACAGCGACAACATTTTGACTTTGGAAGAAGCGGGCGACTACGAACGTTTCTTGAACGAAAATATCCGCGTTATCGGCACGAAGGCGATAACCAAAACCGGTCGCATTCAAGGCAAAGTCACCGAAGTTTTCGTCGGCGAAGGCGGCAAGATTGTCAAAGTCGAAATCACCACGCCCGAAGGCTCGGTTAACGAAGTCACTTCCGACCAAATTTCGATCTTCGGCAAGCAAGTTACGGTTGTCGACGCCGACGCGGAAAAAAAAAATAATTTTGTGAAGAGCGCGCCCGCTTTCGAGCCGACTTTCGACAGCTATCACGAAGAAAGTTCCGCGCCCGCTCAAGCAACTTGGACACCGCCCGACGAAGACATTCCCGCGACGAGTGAACCGACTTTCGACGAACCCGCGCAGACTTTCGACGCACCTGTCAACGAAATTCCCGCGTCCGAGCCGTCCGACCAAATGCGCACGGATGACATCTTCAACGAGACGCCCGAAGAATCGCAGGCGGCACTTGAAGAAATGATGACGCCCGAACCCGAAGTTGCGCCCGAAATCGAGACGGAAGTCAACGACGAACCGTTTACGCCTTTCACCGAAGAGCCGTCCGAACCGACGCTTGAAGTCGAGGAACAGCCGCTTGACACGCCGACTTTGACGGACATTCCCGTCGTCGACGAAATGCCGACCTTCGACGAACAGCCCGCCGAAGATTCGAAACTCGCGGCAATGACTCAACAGGCGGAAGATCTCAAAGCGGCTCTGCAAAAGGCAATGTCGACGCCCGACGCAAAACCGTCCGTCAAAAAATCGTCCGAAAAGGCCGTTGACGAACGCCGTCGCCGCGTCTTGCTCGGCAAACACGCGACAAAAACCATCATGGCGGATTCGGGCACAATCGTCGTCGAAGCCGGCGCGGAAGTCACCGAAGAAGTTCTGCAACGTGCGCGTCTGTCGAACAAATTTATCGAACTGTCCATGAACGTGCAGTAATTTATCCGTTTAACGGTTGGCGAAAGTTTCATGTCGCCGACCGATTTTTTTTGCGTGCGGGCGAAGACATTGCCGCCGTCAAAAATTTTATCGCGAACCGCAAGCCCGCCGCCGATTACACCAAAGTTGTCGAACGCCCGAAAAGAACTTGCCCAAAGGTCAACTGAGTTTATTTTAACCGCAACGGAATATCCGGCCGACATGGATGTCGGCCGCCCGCAGTTGAAACAGGATGTTTCACCTGCGGGCACGCGAGTTGCGGATGTCGACAACACAAGAATCAACAACCCTGTGCTCCACGCAGTGGCGCTCCACGCGCAGTGGCGGCTTTCTTTGCTACTTTCTTTCGCCGCTCGAAAGAAAGTAGTCCACAAACACAAAATTAACGAACATGTTCAATCGAAGCGACGAACCGAAATCGTCAAAACACGCCGAGCGTCTTGAACAGCAAGACCCAACAAAACATCGTAAAGCACGACAAGGCCGACGTGAACACGACGCAGTTGCCCGCAAGGTCGGAGTCGCCGCCCATTTGCTGAGCCATTGCGAACGAGACGACCGCGCACGGCGACGCGAAAATCGCCACGAGCGTCACGAACTCTATTCCGCGAAAATCGAAGACGTAAGCCGCCGTAAACAACATCACAGCCGGCACGAGAATCAGTCGCCCGAAAATCGCGCCCAAAAGTTGACGGCGGTGTTCGTGCGTTGAACCCAACTTGAACGACGCGCCCAAAATTATCAACGCGACGGGTGTCGTTGCCGCCGAAATTTGCCCAATCGGTTTTAAGACGGGCTTTGGCACTTCGACGCCCAAAATCAAAAGCGTTGCGCCCGCGATTGCGCCGAGAATCATCGGGTTTTTGAACACGTCTTTGATTATCGGCAACAGCGCGAATTTCCCGTTGCGAAAAGTTTCAAGCGCGAAGACCGCCAAAATATTGTAAATCGGCACGATAACCGCGATCATCATCGTCGAAACGGCAATGTTCGCGTCGCCGAAAATGTTGGCGACAATCGGCACGCCCATTAAGACGAAATTGCTTCGGAAAATCGCCTGCACGATAACTCCGCGTCGTCGATTGTCGGACTCAATTCGCGGCACGAAAATCATCAGCAACGTGAAAATCGTCAGCACGCCCAACGCGCCGAACAACATCAGTTTCGGGCGGAAACTCGTCGCCAAGTCCGTCGTGTAAATCGAATAAAACATCATGCAACAAAAAAACACGCGGAAGACCATGCGGTTCATGTGATTGAGTTCTTCGTCGGTCAACCACCTGCGCAACTTGACGAATGCGCCGATTGCCATCAAGCAAAACATCGGGACGACCGCGCTCACTGCCACGACGAAATTGTAAAACATTTGCTCGTTCAA
>JAFVBP010000043.1 GCA_017479925.1 Selenomonadaceae bacterium
CGCGCTGTATCTGAAAAATTTTCCGCCGAATCGACGCGTGATGTCCGCCAAATCTTTCGCGGCGAAAATCCACGACGGATTTTTTTCGTACGACGCGCTGAACGATTTTTACGGCGTAATTCGTCGCAAAAAAATCGGGCATGTGCTGGACTTCGACTGTTACCTTGCCAAAATCGACTTCAAAACTACTTTGGACGGTAACGTCGAAATTGATTGTCTTGCCGAAAATTTCGGTGGCGCGATGTTTCCGATTTACGAAAACGTTTACGGCAAGATTTTCAGCACGTTCGACGAGTGCCGTTACCGCCGTTTCGACGCGATACTTTTGACGACTGAACGCACGCCCGAAGAATTTTCCGACGCGCTGATTGACACCGACGCTTTGAGCGAAAATATTTTTGCCTTCGTGCGAAAGAATTCGCCGCTCGAAAGTTGGTTGCAAACGTCGCAGAAAATTTTCGCGCAGGTTGACGCCTTCAAGACCGACGGCGGTCACTGGTGCCTGATTAAAAAATTTTCGCCGCCCGCAGACGTCGGAGTTTACATTGTCACGCACAAGGACGCCAAACTTTCCGCGCCGAAAGGTTACCGAATTATCCACGCCGGTCACGCGCTTGCGACGACGGATTTAGGTTACGCGGGCGACGACACGGGCGACAATATCAGCCGCTTGAACATGTTCCTCGACGAGGTAACCGCGCTGTATTGGATTTGGCGCAACACGACGCACACGCACGCCGGACTTGTGCACTACCGCCGCTTGCTGACGAGTAAGCCGAAGTCGAAACGTTTCAATGCGAAAGACATTTTGTCCGTCGCGGAGATTTTGAAACTCCTGCGTGACTACGACATTATTGCCTGTGAGGAACTTGTCAGCGACCGAAATCAGCGCGAATTGATGATTTTGTCGACGGGATCGCCCGAACTTGTCGCCGTCGCCGAAGAAATTATTCGCAAACATTTGGCTCGCGTGCACGCCGATTATCTGGACGCCTTCGACGCGGTGATTAACGGCTTCGTCTTTTTCGAGTACGGAATTCACGTCACGCGCCGAAACGTTTTGGACGCTTATTGCAAGTGGCTGTTCGCGTTTCTGCTTGACGCGACGGAAGAAATGTCCGCCGTTACCGTCGACGGCAAAAAACTCGCCGAAATGCCGCATGTTTATTCGCGCATGATGTCGTTTTTCGCCGAGCGAATGTTGACGGTTTGGCTCACGAAAAATCACTTGCGAATCAAAACGTTGCCGATAATGTACCGCGACGACGTTTGACTTGGAGACTTTTAACGCATGTTGCAAAACATAACGCTGGGGCAATTTTTCCCCGGCAACTCGATACTTCACAGACTTGACCCGCGCACGAAAATAATTTCGTTGTTCGCGTTGATGATTTTGATTTTCGCGGCGGACGGTTGGTCGGCTTACGGCGCGTTGTCGGCGGTGACCGTCGTGCTGATTTTTTTGTCGCGGGTGCCGCCGTTAACCGTGATAAAATCCGTCAAGCCGCTCATGTGGATAATTTTGTTCACGCTGGTAATTCACTTCGTCAGCCACGACGGGCGCGTTTTGGCTCAAGTCTTCGTGTTCAAAGTCACCGACGAAGGCATTTTGTACGGCGTGCTGATAAGTTTGCGACTCGTGCTGTTGATAATTTTGTCGAGCTTGTTGACGTTGACGACTTCGCCGCTCAAACTCACGGACGCGACGGAAAGACTTTTGTCGCCGCTGAAAGTTGTCGGGGTGCCCGCGCACGAATTGGCAATGATGATGACAATCGCAATCCGTTTCGTGCCGACGCTGCTTGAAGAGACCGACAAAATCATCAAGGCGCAAAAATCACGCGGGCTTGACTTTTCGTCGGGCGGCGTTGTCGGGCGGCTCAAGTTGATGGTGCCGATTTTGGTACCGCTGTTCCTGTCGAGTTTTCGGCGTGCGGACGAGCTGGCGTTGGCAATGGAGGCGCGTTGTTATCGCGGCGGCGAAGGTCGAACTCATCTGAAAGCGTTGAAATTTTCGGCGGCGGACGCGGGCGCAGTTTTCTCAACGGCTATAATCTGCGCGGGCGTGATTTTTCTGTCGTTGCGTTGAATGTTACTTTTCTTTGGCAGCAAAGAAAAGTAACCAAAAGAAACTGCGCCTGTGTATTTCGCATCACGCGAAATGGCACAGGCGGTTGCGGCCGTCATCCATGACGGCCGGTTACTGTTGCCGGTGGAGGTTTGAGTTATGCGTTTTGAGCACAAAGCCGAAATGAAACTTCGTCGACGAAATATCGCGTTGACGGTCGCTTACGACGGCACGAATTATCACGGTTTTCAGTGGCAAAGCCCGCCGCGTGTCGCCGTGCAAAACGTGTTGGAAGAACGCCTGCCCAAAATTTTCGGCGACAAAATCGAATTGGCGGCTTCGGGTCGCACGGACGCGGGTGTTCACGCTTTCGGGCAGGTCGTCAACTTTTTCACGGACGGGCGAATTCCCGTCGAAAAAATTCCGTTGGCGGCGTCGACGGTTTTGCCTGCGGACATTGTCGTTCGTGAGGCGCGGGAAGTTGACGCGAATTTCAGCGCGTTGCATTCGGCGACGAGCAAAATTTATCTGTACCGAATCTTGCGCTGTGCGGCGTCGAATCCGTTTGTCAATCGGTTTGCGTGGCACATTTGGCGACCGCTTGAAGTCGAATCGATGCGTGAGGCGTTGAATTTGTTGGTCGGCACGCATGACTTTTCGGCGTTCAAGTCGGCAAGCAACGTCATGCGAAATCCCGTGCGCACAATCTTGGCGGCTGAAATTTTCGACGAAGAATTTTTCGGCGGCGACGTGTTGACGATAAAACTTCACGCGACGGGCTTCCTGTACCACATGGCGCGAAATATCGTCGCGGCTGTCGTCGAAGTCGGGCGAAAACGTTGGAGCGTCGACGACTTCCGAAAAGTTTTCGCAACACTCGACAGATCACTCGTTCCCGCAACGGCACCCGCTCAAGGCTTGTGTCTGCAACAGGTTTTCTACGGCGACGAAACTTGACGCAACAAAAAATCCCCGTCACATTTAACGGGGAAATTTTTTTGTCCGTGCGATAACGCTTTTGACGTGAATCAGTCAACCAAATTGTTCCGCCACTTTTAAAGTGGCCGCGACGGCACCCGCTCAAGGTCTGTGTCTGCAAAAGGTTTTCTACGGCGACGAAATTTGATGCATAAAAAAAATCCCCGCTCAATAGGTCGGGGAAATTTTTTTGTCCGTGTGATAACGCTTTTGACGCGAATCAGTCAACCAAATTGTTCCGCCACTTTTAAAGTGGCCGAGGATTTTTTTTGTCGGATGAAATTTATTCTTCGGCACGCGGCACAAGGTCGGACGCTTTCAACGTGCCGGCTTTCTTGCGTTCGGCGAATTCGGCGGTCGCGGTAAACAGCGCGTCACTGGACGAATTCAACGCCGTTTCGCACGAGTCTTGCAACACGCCGATTATAAAGCCGACGCCGACAACCTGCATTGCAATATCGTTGTCGATGCCGAAACTCGAACAGGCGACGGGAATCAACAGCAACGAGCCGCCCGCGACGCCCGACGCACCGCACGCGCCGACGGTCGAAATTATACACAGCAGTAACGCGGTCGGCATGTCAACCGAAATTCCGAGCGTGTGCGCCGCCGCCAAACTCAAAACCGCAATCGTAATCGCCGCGCCCGCCATGTTAATCGTCGCGCCGAGCGGAATCGAAATCGAATATAAATCTTCGTTCAAGCCGAGACGTTTGCACAGGCTCATGTTGACGGGGATATTCGCCGCGCTTGAGCGTGTGAAAAAGGCGTAAATGCCGCTTTCACGCAACGTCGCCAAAACGAGCGGATACGGATTTATGCCCAGTTTCATGAAGACGATTATCGGATTCATAATCAACGCGACGCTGAAAAATGCTCCGAGCAACACGGCAAGCAATTTCGCGTAACCGAGCAAGGCGTCAATGCCGCTGGTTGCAATCGCGTCAGCAACAAGTCCCATGATACCGAACGGCGCGAAACGAATCACCCATTGCACGACTTTGGTGACGGCTTTCGCCAAGTCAGTCAAGACGTTGTGAAGTTCGTCGCCCGCGTGACGGAAGGCAAGTCCCATAATCACGCCCCAAGCAAGGATACCGATGTAATTCGCCGTCGTGAGCGCGTGAATCGGGTTGTCGACGATATTCATTATGACGTTCTGTAAAACTTCGATGATACCGCCCGGCGGGGTGATTGTCATGTCCGCGCCGATTTGCAGGTTGAGCTTCGTCGGGAACAGGAATGACGCCGTCACCGCAACAAGCGACGCCAAAAACGTCCCGATGACGTACAGCTGAATTATCGGCTTCATTGTCGCGTTTGATTCGGAACGTTGGCTCATTGCGTTCATGACCAAAACGAAGACCAGAATCGGCGCGACGCTTTTCAACGCGCTGACGAACAACTTGCCGAAAACCGCGATGACCGGCACGATTGCGGGCATGAACAGCGCGAGCAAAATGCCGATCAGCAAGCCGACGGCGATTAATTTTATCAGTGCGGTTTCGCCGTAGACTTTAGTAACTTTGGATAGCATATGCACCCTCCTCAAAAAAAAATTCGGTTGACATTATACAACCGAATCAATTAACGTGCAAAAATTTTTGTCCGCCGCGTCACGAGGCTTCTTGCGTCGGAATGTCAATCAGTTCGTCGACCCAAGCGGTGGTTTCTTCGGGCGACTTGCCGCGTGCGTAAACCAGTTCACTGATTAAAATTTGCCGCGACAGTTCCAAAAGCCGCCGTTCGCCGCTGGAGATTTTGCGTTTGCTGTTTTGCCGCGAAAGATTTCGTGCCACGGACGCCGCTTCCAAAATGTCGCCCGTTTTGAGCCGCTCAAGGTTCGTGTGATAGCGTTTGTTCCAACTGCCTTGAAGTTGTTCGGTTTCTGCCTGCAAAACTTTGACGACATCTTCAACTTGCTCGGCGTCGATAATTTCGCGCAAACCGACTTCGTCGACCTTGTCGACAGGCAGCATGACTTTCATGTCGCCCATCGGCAGGCGGAAGATGAAATAGGAATTTTTGATGCCGCCGACTTCGTTTTCTTCCACGCCCGTGATTTCGCCGGCACCGTGCATGGGGTAAACAACTCTGTCACCGATTTTCAGCAACTCATGCCACCTCCCGAAAATTTGTTCGTTCACAGTGTAACACAAAAGCCCGTGTCAAAGCAAACGCGGCGTAAAAATATTTCTTCACACGCGGGCGATTTTTGCTATAATCGGCGGCAGTTACTTTGATTCATGGAGGCAAGACCGTGACCAACGACAATCACGACAATCACGCGGAGATCTTCCGCACGCCAAAAAATTTCCCAATGACCGAAGACGC
>JAFVBP010000044.1 GCA_017479925.1 Selenomonadaceae bacterium
CAACGGTTCGCTTGCCTTCAGCAACAATCCCGCGCAGATTACGATTGTCGACGGTCAAGACAACGAGGCGACCCTTTCGACCGACGGAGTTGTCACCGACACGACGAAATATCTTTTCAACGGCACGAAGACGGCAACCGCAGATTCCGAATTGAAACTCGACGCGCGCAACGTCAAAAACTCGGTGACGATAACCTCTGCGGACGACTCAACGATTTTCGGCAACGCGGGCAAAACTGTTTACAATTACGCAGGCGGCGCAGTCACAATCGAAAACTACGCGGCGGGCGACAAAATCAATTACGGCAAGCTTGCGATAACCGACGTGACAACCGACAAAATCACTTTCGGCGACGGCAACACGATTACGCTTGTCGACCATGCCGCATCCGACAAAGTTCAGCTCATCTCGACGAACGACAAGGGCAAGTCCGTCAACTCGACGGTTTACCTCGGCGAAGACGCGATTTATAACGACACGCCCGCCAAAGCAACCGGCGTTTCCGTCACGAGCGAATTCACGGCAGAGGGCAAAGTCAAAACCGTCACGGCACTCGGCACGGACGCGATTAAAATCACGGGCAACAACATCGCCAACACCTTGACGGCGAACGACGCGGGCGACACGCTCGACGGCGGCAAGGGCAACGACATTTTAATCGGCGGCAAAGGCGCGGACGTTTTCATCCACGACAAAATCACGGGCACCACGACGATTAATAATTACATATTCGACGACGACGCGATTAAACTCGGCGACAATTTGACGGGTGTCGGTTCCGCGTATTCGCCTTCAAGCAAAAACGGCACGTTGACTTTGACCGTCGAAGGCAAGACCGACGCGGGCAAGTCCTCGACAAGCAAAATCGTCATCAAGAGCGACGACTTCACCAAGGCGGACGCTCCGACTTACGGCACGATTGTCCTCGACGGCGAAGAAGTTTCTTACGGCAAAAACGCGATTTATTACGGCGACGACGAAATTAAATTGCTGTCGACGTTCAGCGGCAAGTTCACCGCCACCGCGTCAAGCAAAGTCGACGGCTCCGACGTTACCAAAACTTTGACGCTTCAAGGCTCCAAAGCCGACGACACTTTGACGGGCGGCGCGACCAAGTCAACGCTCACGGGCGGCAAAGGCAACGACAGCTTGATTGGCGGCGACGGCAAAGACGTTTTCACTTACGCTTCGGGCGACGGCGAAGACGTTATCGCCGATTTCACGTACAACCAAGACAAGCTCAAAGTTTCGACGGGCAAACTCATCAGCGACATTTCGCAAAGCGGCGGCAAGCTCACCTTCGACATGACCGACGGCGGCTCCGTCACAATCAACGACCTGCAGAACAACATCTTGCTCAAGGCGAACGGCACGCTGTACTGGTTTGTCGGCGACGAACTTGTCACGGCAAGCGACTCCGCCACGAAGAAAACGCTTTCGGCGATTATCAAAGCTCCGACCGATTACGCGATTGTCGAACTCGATTACGGCACGAATCTCGTTAAAGACGGGCTTGCGACGGCTTCGGCAACGACCTTCAGCGCGACCACTTTCAAAAAGACAACTTGATATTTCACTTGCAACAAAAAAAATTATCCCCGACGTTCGATTGAGCGTTGGGGATTTTTATTTTGTGCAACGAAGTCACGGCTTGGTGACAACGTCGGAAAGTTGAGCGACTGCGGGTCACACCAAATTGTTCCGCCGCTTTTAAAGCGGCTTCAGCCGAAGTTGACGCGTTCCAAAATTTCTGCGGGGCTGTCGACGATAATTTGTGCGCCGCTTGATTCAAGTTCACTGCGCGAGCGAAAACCCCACGTCACGCCGACGGCAAGAAAATTCGCGTTTCGGGCGGTCTCCATGTCGACGGCAGTGTCGCCGAAATAAGCCACGTCTTCGGCTTTGACGCCGCAACTTTTCATCACGGCAAGCGGACGCGTCGGGTCG
>JAFVBP010000045.1 GCA_017479925.1 Selenomonadaceae bacterium
AAATTTCGTCGTCACCGCTCTCAACGCCCAAATAAGGATTCGCGTAACCGACTTTTTTCAGCTCGCGCAGTTGGTCAACGGTCTTGTCGATAAAATTGTCAATGCGTGCATAACCGCCGATTGTCTTCACGCTCGGTACGTGCTTGTGAATCAGATACGCTGTCTGCATTAAAGTATCGTAGCTCGCGGCGAAGGCGTCGGCACTTTGCAGAAAAATTCTTTCGGGCGCACCGAAATACAACGGAATTTCTTTAACGTCCTCGGCAATTTCATTCATCGGCGAAAGTTTGAACGCGCATTCCTTGAAGTAACCGCAAAACGTGCAGGCTTTGTGCGAACAGCCGCTGGTGACTTGCAGAAATCCGGAATTCGCCTCGTAAGGCGGACGATTTATCCCCGTCGTGAAATGCATTCAATCAAGTCCCTTCAAAACGAATTTGTCGACGGCTTTACAGAAACTTTTCGTCGAATTATAATCGTTGCGAATCACAATTCAAGAAGTCAGATTTTTTTGCGCCGCGCAGATTTTTCGCAGTTTTTGACGAGGAGCGGTTCTGTGAGTAAAAATTTTTCGTCCGTCAACAAAAATTTATACGACGACAAATGTCCGTTGCTTTTCGCAATGGAAATTTTGGGCTCAAAGTGGAAGTTGCCGATAATTTGGTATCTTGCCGCCGCCGAAAATAAAACTTTGCGTTACAACGAACTTCAACGACGCGTCAAAGGCGTGACGACGACAATGTTGAGCAAATGCCTTAAGGAACTCGAAGGCGACAAACTTATTTCGCGCCGACAGTACAACACAATTCCGCCGACAGTCGAATATTCGTTGACACCGGCAGGCTTGTCGCTGATACCCGCGCTCGACGCCTTGAACGATTGGGCGGCAGTACAAATGAACGTTACATAAACAAATTTAAAAGCCCCGACGTTGTATCGAGGCTTATTTTTTTGCTCCGAAACGCTCAGCCGTTGTAGCCGAGTTCTTTTGCTTTGGCGAAGTCTGCTTGAGCTTTGGCTTCGTCGCCGAGATATTGATGACAATATCCGCGAAGTGCATAAACCGTCGTATGACCGGGATTGAGTTCGAGTACTTTGTCGAAATCCCGAATCGCACGTTCGTATTGCTCAAGTTTGAAGTAAGAACAGCCGCGAACAATGTACGACGCCGCAAAGTCCGGCATGAGCTGAATCGCCTTATCTAAGTCTTGAGTCGCCTGCTCGTATTGTTCAAGGTTGAAGTAAGAACAGCCGCGATTATTGTATACCAAAAAATTCGGGTTAAGCGCAATGGCTTTGTCGAAGTCTTCAATCGCCCGCTCATGTTGTCCCAAGTCGGCGTAACACGTGCCGCGATTATCGTACACCTCCGCATAATCGGGTTTGAGTTCGAGGGCTTCGTCGAAGAGTTTAATCGCGCCGTCGTAGTCTTTGGCGTAATAGAGTTTCAAGCCGTCTTTGTTCTTTTGATTCGCCAAAAAGTCGCAGTCGGTCTTCTTCATTTGCTCACGAATTCGGTCACGTTCTGCCTGCGACGTGGCGCGATTATACTGCTCGGTCAAAGATGCCGAAAGTTCGTCGTTTTTGGCAATGGCGTCCTGCAAGTCTTTGTTCTGCTGAACGATTGTGACTTTGTCCTTGTCGTCGCGCTTGATGAAGTCAAAGATGCCGTCGGGGTCGATTGTCGCCTTGAGCGTGACCGTCCAAATAACGCCCGTCTCGCCGTTGACCTCGAACGGCTCCGATTGAACTTCAACGTCCGAAATGTCGATGATGTTATTCGTGACGGCGGAAATTTCGTCAGCGGTGAGTCGTGCGTTCTCCGTTTTTGAAAAGCTCGTCAGGTAAACTCCGGCTTTGTCTTGAGCGTCTTCCCTTGCGCGTTGAATTGCACGCTTTTTGGCGATGTCTTCGGTTTCAAAGTCGCTCATGATGTATTTGCCCGTGCCGTTGAAAATTTGAATCGCCGCCACGACAACGGACGCCGAAATCATGAACGCAACGACAAAAATCGCCGTCAAAAATTTTTCATGTCGTCACCTCCGTAAATGTTTTTGACGCGGAAAATTTTCGTCACGTTGAAGAATTCCCCTGCAAAAACGCAAAAAAAATCGGTCGGCGACATGAAACTTTCGCCAACCGTTAGAAAAATTTTTTACTGAACGTTCATGGACAGTTCGATAAATTTGTTCGACAAGCGTGCGCGTTGCAGAACTTCTTCGGTGACTTCCGCGCCGGCTTCGACGACGATTGTACCGCTGTCCGCCATAATGGTTTTGGTTGCGTGTTTGCCGAGCAAAACTCTGCGGCGGCGTTCGTCAACGGCTTTTTCGCGTGAAGATTTAGGTTTGTCGTCGGTGCCCATAGCTTTTTGCAACGCGGATTTCAATTCTTCCGCCTGCTGAGTCATTGCTGCGATTTTATCTTCGGCGGGTTGTTCGTCGAAGGTTGGCATTTCGTCAACGACGGGAATGTCCGTCAAAGTCGGCGTGTCATTCGGTTGTTCCGTCGCCTCGAAAGTCGGTTCGTCGGTGAACGGTGTAAACGGATCGTCGTTGTTGACTTCCGCTTCAACTTCGGGCAACGGTTCGGGCGTCATCATATTTTCGAGTGCCGCTTGAGCTTGTTCGGGCGTCTCGTTGAAAATGTCGTCCGTGTTCGTCTGTTCAACTTCGGCGGGCGCGTCAAAAGATTCGGTCGGGAAATTTGCGGGCGCGTCAAAATTTTGCGTTTGAGCGTCGAAAGTTTCCTGCGTCACGTCGAAATTTCCTGCGGGCGTGTCAAAAGTTTCCTGTGGAATTTCGGCGGGCGTTTCTTCGACGGGCGGCGTCCAAGTTTCCTGCACGGGTTCTGCAACCGGAGCTTCAACAGTCGGAGTAAATGCGGGCGTGTCCGTTACGAAATTATTTTTTTTTTCCGCGTCGGCGTCCACAACCGTGACTTGTTTGCCGAAAATCGAAATTTGGTCGGAGCCGACTTCGTTGGTTGAGCCTTCGGGCGTGGTGATTTCGACTTTGACGATTTTGCCGCCTTCGCCAATAAAAACTTCGGTGACTTTGCCTTGAATGCGTCCGCTTTTGGTAATGGCTTTGGTGCCGATAACGCGAATGTTTTCGTTCAAGAAACGTTCGTAGTCGCCGGCCTCTTCCAAATTCAAAATGTTGTCGCTGTGCGTGATTGTAACCGCATCTTCGCCGATAGCGATAACCGATTCATAGGGGATGAGCTTGACGCCGCGATACCAGTCGTCGTCCTCTATCGTTATCGCCGCAACAACACCGTTTTTCGCGTCGATAAGCAAAGTTTTGCTCATGCCCAGTTCGCGTCCTTCGGTTATGCTGATAATCGGCAGTCCCAGAATTTCAACGCTTTTCTTCATGCTGATACCTCCAAAAGTTTTTGTCAATCGGATATGAAATGCGCGGCTTGACTTTATATCGCCTTTGACGCCCCGTCAAGTGTTGCGGGAAAATTTTTTTGCGAGATTCGGCGCGTTCGTAACTTTGAGTTTGTGAATCAACTTTTCTTTGCATGCCCAAAGAAAAGTTGCAAAAGAAAGGGCACCTCGCGGGGCGGCTGCTCGTTCGCTGTTCGAAGTAATCGGCAACGCGTGCCGCTCGTGCCCGCAAGTGAAACATCCTGTTTCAATTGCGGGCGAGGCCGTCATCCGTGACGGCCTC
>JAFVBP010000046.1 GCA_017479925.1 Selenomonadaceae bacterium
ATATGTCCGAGCGTAGATTTGGCGACAGGGTTGGCGAATTGCATGGACAGCAAGGAATTTTACATCGAGATGGTGAAAGAGTTTTTGGCGGGCGACAAGAGTAGCGAACTTGAAGCGGCATTGAACGACGAAGATTTGCGAGAATATCGAGTTATCGTTCACGGTCTTAAAAGTACGTCGCTTGTTATCGGAGCAGTTGAATTCAGCGAACTTGCGAAAGCGCAGGAATTTGCGGCGCGTGACGGCAAATTTGACGAAGTGAAATCAAAACACGCGGCATTGATGTTTGAGTATCGGAAATTGTGCGACGAATTGGGCGCGTGGATTGGAGGCTGAGACATGCGAAAAATTTTGATAGTAGACGACGAAAAAATCATGTTACGAATAGCGTCCAAAATTCTTTCAAAAGAATACGAAACTTTGTGTGCGAATTCGGGTGCCGAAGCGGTCGAGATATTTCGTCGCGAACGACCGGACATGGTTTTGTCGGATTTGTTGATGCCGGGCATGGACGGTTACGAACTTCATCGAATTTTGCAGGAACAGAGCGCAGAGGCGGTGCCGATAATTTTTATGACGGCGGACGACAGCGACGAAAGTGAAAGTCGCGGACTTGGAGTCGGCGCGGCGGATTACATACGAAAACCGCTGAAACCTGACGTATTGATAGGACGCGTGAAGAACATTTTTGACCGTTTCGAGCAAATACACGGCTTGACGGAAGCGGCGTCGGTTGATCAGATGACGGGTTTGTTAAACAAAACGGCGGCTCAACGTGAGATTTCAAAAATGTGCGCGGAGAGCGACGGCGTTTTATTGGCACTTGACCTTGACAGTTTCAAACTTGTAAATGATTTGTACGGTCACGCGATGGGCGATAAAGTTTTAATCGGATTCGCGGAGTTGTTAAAAAGTCAGCTGAATTCTGATGATGTTGCGGGACGAACGGGCGGTGACGAATTCATAGCTTTTTGTCGAGCAGTACACGATGAGCGAACGATTTTCAAAAAAGCGCGGCTTTTGAACGGTCGATTGATGAAGTTGGCACGTGAATTGATGGGTTCAGAAATAAAAATTTCGTTGGGTGTATCGGTCGGAGCGGTGTACGTGCCGGACGAGGGGCGTGATTTTGCGGAATTGACGGCGAAAGCGGACAAGGCGTTGTACAAAGTCAAACATTTCGGCAAGCACGGTTGTGCATTTTACGGCGTGGAGAATTTTGACGGAGCGGCGTCGAAGAGTATCGCACAAACTCGGCTTTTATTGAGTGAACGCGATCGGGAGTCGAAAGCGTATGTCGTTAATTTCGAGAAATTCAAAGCGGTGTATCGATATGCGGTGCGACAATCCGAAAATCGTTCCGTCTTAATGCAATGTATTTTTGAGACAGATGACGAGGATGAGCGTGAAAAATTTTTGACGCGGTTGACGGAAAGTTTAAATCGCGGTGACTGTATTACGCAATTTGGTCGCGAACAGTTTTTGATATTGACGACGGAAGCGGAAGCGGTTCGTTTGAAAATGCAAGCTGCGGCGGGTGATTTATCGGGAGAGTTGACGATTGAAGTTGCCGAAAAAATTTAATTGTACAGCCCCACAGTGACGTTAATCACGGTTGCAGGGCTGTTTTTTTGTTAAACTTTTTTGTCAAAAGGAGAGTGATAGCGTGGCGAATATTTTCAAGAAGCTGAAATATTTGAGTCCACTTGAACGGACGGAAGACGGACACCGACAGACAAACAAAGGCGGGCGCGAATGGGAGCAAATGTATCGCGATCGTTGGTCGTTTGACAAATGTGTAAGGTCGACGCACGGCGTGAATTGTACAGGCTCATGCAGTTGGAACATTTATGTAAAAAACGGCTTGGTAGCGTGGGAAAACCAGGTACATGATTATCCTGAAACGTCGCCGGAAATGCCCGATTTTGAGCCGAGAGGTTGTCCGCGAGGCGCAAGTTTTTCGTGGTACTTGTACAGCCCGCACAGAATTCGCTATCCTTATTTGCGCGGAGAATTGGCGGAATTGTGGCGTGAGGCGCGAAAAAAATCGTCGACGGCACTGGAAGCGTGGCAAACAATCGCGAACGATCCTCTCAAAATGAAACGTTACAAAGAGGCGCGAGGCATGGGCGGCTTTGTGCGGTCGAATTGGGATGAGGTGTCGGAACTGGTGGCGGCGAGTTTGTTGCACACGGTTCAAAAATACGGTCCCGACCGAATCTTTGGCTTTTCGGTCATACCTGCGAAATCGATGTTGAGTTACGCGGGCGGAATGCGATTTATTCAACTTATGGGCGGCGCGGGTCTGTCGTTTTACGATTGGTATGCCGACTTGCCGCCTGCCAGTCCGCAAGTTTGGGGCGATCAAACCGACGTTCCCGAAAGCAGCGACTGGTTTAACGCGGGCTATATCATAACGTGGGGGTCTAATGTTCCGCAAACTCGAACGCCTGACGCGCATTTTTTGACGGAAGCTCGTTACAAAGGCACGAAGGTCGTATCAATCGCGCCCGACTATGCGGAGTCGACGGCGGTGGCGGACACGTGGATAAGTTTGAAAACCGGTTCGGATTCGGCGTTTGCAATGGCGATGGGTCACGTGATTTTACGCGAATATTATTGTGACGAGCCGCGTGAATTTTTTGTTGACTATGCGCGGCGATTTACTGATTTTCCGTTTTTGGTGACTCTCGACGAACGCGACGGGAAATATTATCCCGATCGTTTTTTGAACGCGAAAGATTTTGGGCGCACGGACAAGCACGCGGAATTCAAACATTACGTTATTGACGAAAAAAGCGGCAATTTTGTTGTGCCGAATGGTACCATGGGCGACCGTTGGGACCGTCAAGACAAGTGGAATTTGCGTTCGGAGGATTCTGACACGGGCGACGAAATAATTCCGAAACTTTCAATTTTTGGCGAACGTGATGATGTTGTCGAACTGATGTTGCCGTATTTCGGAAATGACCGAGGCGACAAAACGTTAATCAGTCGAGCCGTTCCCGTTAAAAAAGTCAAAACTAGTGACGGCGTGAAAATTGTTACTACCGTTTTTGATTTGACGTTGGCGAACTACGGGATTGATACGGGTCTCGGCGGCGAATGCGCGTCGAGTTACGAAGATGACGTGCCGTATACACCGCGTTGGCAAGAGAAATTCACAGGCGTCAAAGCGGACATGGTTATTCACACGGCGCGGGAATTTGCGGACAATGCGTTGAAAACTCACGGTCGGACGATGGTAATCATGGGCGGCGGTATCAATCATTGGTTTCATGCGGACGTGATATATCGCACGATTTTGAATCTGTTGCTGATGTGCGGTTGCGAAGGTCGAAACGGCGGCGGATGGGCGCATTATGTCGGTCAAGAAAAATTGCGACCGATTGAAGGTTGGGCGCGAGTGATGACGGGCACGGATTGGCAAGGCGGCGCGAAACTGCAGAATTCAACGTCGTTTTACTATTTTGCAACGGATCAGTGGCGCAACGAGGAAATTGACACGGCGAATCTTGTTTCACCCGACGTGAATCCGCGTTATCGTCACCCCGGCGACTACAATATTTTGGCGGCGCGATTGGGTTGGTTACCTGCGTATCCATCGTTCAACAAGAGCGGTCAACAGATTTTCGACGAGGCGAAGTCGGCGGGTTTTGAAGGCATTGACGGCATTCGTAAATTCGTGGCGCAAAGTTTGAAAAATCGAACGCTTGAATTTGCGTGGGAAGACCCTGACGCGCCCGAAAATTTTCCGCGAAACTTATTCATTTGGCGAAATAATTTGATTGGCTCGTCGTCGAAAGGACATGACTACTTTTTGAAATATCTTCTCGGCACGCGGAACAGCATTTTCGCCGAAGAAGAATCTGTCGTCAAACCGCAGGAAATTCGTTGGCGGGACGAGTCGGAAATTTCCAAAGCGGGCGGGGCGTTACAAGGCAAGCTTGATTTACTTGTCGACCTTGATTTTCGTATGGCGGCGTCGGCGTTGTATTCGGACGTGGTTTTACCGACGGCGACTTGGTACGAAAAAAACGACCTCTCGTCGACGGACATGCACCCGTTCGTTCACCCGTTTCAAGCGGCGGTTGACCCTCTTTGGGAAGCGCGGAGCGATTGGGACATATTCCGCACGTTGGCGCAAGCGGTCTCGAAAGTTGCGACCGAAGCGAATTTGCCGATATACAAAGATGTTTTCGCGGTGCCGATACAACACGACACGGAAGGCGAAACAGCTCAACCCGAAGGCAAGATTTTGGATTGGAGCAAGGGCGACTGCGAACCAATTCCCGGCAAAACGATGCCTGCGATAGCGATGATTGAGCGCGATTACACGAAACTTTACGAAAAATGGATTGCGCTCGGACCGAATGTCGCGAAAGGCATGGGCATCAAAGGCATTTCGTGGCAGTCGGCGGACGATTACGAAGAAATTCGGACGCGCAACGGCGTTATCGAGAACAAAGATTTCATTTCATACGGAATGCCGTCAATTTATGACGCGAAACAAGCCTGCGATGCTGTTATGGGCTTGTCGACGACGACGAACGGCAAAGTTGCGGTTAAAGCGTGGCGCGACCTCGAAAAGAAAACGGGCTTGACTGATTTGACGAAATTGGCGAGTGACCGTGAAAGCGAACGTTTTACTTTTGAGATGGTGGCGATACAACCTCGCGAAACAATCACCTCACCGACGTTCACGGGCTCGAATCAAAATCGCCGATATTCACCGTTCACCGTGAGCATTGAACAACTTGTTCCTTTCCGAACCGTCACGGGTCGGCAAAGTTTTTACGTTGATCATGAATTGATGTTCGAGTGGGGCGAATCGATGAGCGTGTACAAACCAATTCTCGACTTCAAGCCGTTGAAAAATCCGCTCGGTCAAACGAAAGAAATCACGCTTAAATTTTTAACTCCGCATAACAAATGGTCAACGCATTCAATGTATTTCGACAGTCAGCAAATGTTGACTTTGTTCCGCGGCGGGCAAACAGTTTGGCTCAACGAGAAAGATGCGGCTGAAATCGACGTGCGCGACAACGATTGGTGCGAAGTTTACAATCGCAACGGCGTTGTCATTTCGCGAGCGGTCGTGAGTCCTCGCTTGCCTCGCGGAGTGATGTTTATGTATCACGCGCAAGACCGTCACATAAACGTTCCTGCTTCCAAAATTTCGGGGACACGCGGCGGGACGCACAACACGCCGACGCGAATTCACATGAAACCGACGCACATGATTGGCGGGTACGGGCAATTGAGTTACGGATTCAATTATTACGGGACGACGGGCAACCAGCGCGACATTTACGTCGTGGTGCGGAAGGCGCAGGAGGTTGATTGGCTTGAAGATTAAAGCGCAAGTGTCGATGGTGATGAATCTTGACAAATGCATAGGCTGCCACACCTGTTCAATCACGTGCAAAAATGTCTGGACGAATCGCGCCGGCGCGGAATACATGTACTTCAACAACGTGGAGACGAAACCCGGAATCGGTTATCCGAAGCATTGGGAAGATCAATCGCGTTGGAAAGGCGGTTGGCAACTCGAAGACGGCGAACTAACTTTGCGGTCGGGGTCGAAATTGACGCGCATGTTGAAACTTTTCTATCACCCCGAACAGCCCGAACTCGACGATTATTACGAACCGTGGACGTACGACTACGAAACGTTAATCAGCTCACCTCGCAAAAAACATCAGCCGGTTGCGCGACCGCGTTCGCTGATAACTCAACAGCGCATGGAAATCAAGTGGGGACCGAACTGGGGCGACGATCTTGCTGGCGGCGATGATGCGCGTGCTGACGTGAACTTGAAGAAACTCGGTCAAGAAGTTGCGTTGGAGTTCAGCGATATTTTCATGAAATATTTGCCGCGAAATTGCAACCATTGTTTGAATCCTGCGTGTGTGGCGGCGTGTCCGAGCGGAGCGATTTATAAGCGCGAAGAAGACGGCGTTGTATTGGTGTCGCAGGAAGCGTGTCGCGGTTGGCGTCATTGCATACCGGCTTGTCCTTACAAAAAGATTTATTATAACTGGAAGACGAACAAAGCCGAAAAATGTACATTCTGTTATCCGCGACTTGAAAACGGCTTGCCTTCGGTGTGTACGGATACATGTGTCGGGCGCGTGAGATATATGGGAGTTTTGTTATACGACATGGACGCGGTACACGAAGCGGCGAAAAGTTCCGACGAAAAAATGATTTACGCGAACATACTCGGACTTGTCAAAGATCCGAACGACCCTGAAGTTATCGAGTCGGCGCGTAAAGAAGGCGTGTCGGAAGCGATTTTGAACGCGGCGAAAGAATCACCCGTTTACCAAATCGTCAAGCGTTGGCAGTTGGCGTTGCCGTTGCATCCCGAATTTCGCACGTTGCCGATGGTGTGGTACATACCGCCGCTGTCACCAATCGCGAAAAATTTTGAAGACCGCGTATATCTGCCGAAATCGGAAGCGATGCGAATTCCTGTCGAATATTTGGCGACGCTTTTCACAGCTGGCAACACGCGAATAATCGTCGAGACTTTGCAAAGACTTTTGGACATGCGAATGGTCATGCGACAAAAAGAAATTGGCGAACCATTGCCGCAAGGTTTGGAGTTTGAGCCGCTTGAATACGAAAAAATGTACCGTTTACTCGGCATTGCGAAATATGGTGACCGAATCAAATTGCCTGCAGGACTTCAAGCGAAAACGCATGACGAACTTCGCGAACTTCAAGGCTCGACGGGTTACGCATGTCCCGGAGGTTGTTGCTGATGGACGAGTACAAAAAAATTTTGCGAATCGCGGCGTACCTTTTGGAATATCCCGACGAATCGTGGCGTTCAGAATTTGCGGATTATCGTCAAGCAGCGTCAGAACTTTCAAATGTGCAAGTTCGCGACGTTTTCAAAGATTATTTTGATTACGTGGAGCAGGTCGGTGCGAAAGAATACGAGCAACAATATGTTCGGCGTTTTGATTTTTCGCAAAACACAAATCTTTATTTGACGACGCACAACCGAACGGATTTCGGCAAGCAGTCGATGGAGATGAACAAATTCAAGACGCTTTTTCTTGAAAACGGCTATGACTTGCGAAACGAATTGCCCGATTATTTACCTGCGTTGTTGGAATTAGCGGCGACGGTCGATCGAGACTCGGCGCGAAAAATTTTGTCGACGGCGCGGAGTAAAATTGAGTTGTTGCGCGAACGATTCATCGAAGCGAAATTGCCGCAAGTTTTCTTGTTGGACGTGATTTTGTCGCAAGAATCGGCGTTGGAGGTGAGCTGAATGAGCGGATTTTTATGGGGCGCGCTGCCATATATCGCGTTCACGGTCATGGTAGTCGGAACGGCGTACCGATATTGGACGGGCGAACGAGGTTGGTCGACGAAATCGAGCGAATTTCTTGCGAAAGACAGTCTGAAAGTTGCGGGACCGATGTTTCACTTGGGTTTGTTAATGGCGTTCGGCGGTCATGTAATCGGAATTTTGGTGCCGAAAGCGATAACTGACGGCGTTGGAATCAGCGAACACCTTTACCACATAATCGCGTTGAGCGGCGGCATACCTGCGGGAATTTTATTTTTCGGCGGCTTTATCTTGCTGATGCAACGTCGTTTCTGCAACCCGCGCATGAAAGTCAACACGTCAACTTCAGATGTTGTGATATACTTGGTGCTGTTTCTGACGTTGGTGACAGGTTTCGGCGGAACGCTGTTGAACGCGGTCGGATTGTTGGGCGACTTCAATTATCGCGAAGCAATATCGCCGTGGTTTCGCTCGATATTGGCGATGAATCCTGACGTGACGTTGATGGCGGACGTTCCGATAATTTTCAAACTTCACATGATAATGTGGATGGTGACGGCGATAGTGTTCCCGTTCACGCGACTGGTTCATTGCCTGAGCTTTCCGTTTGAATATTTTCTGCGGAATCGGATCATCTATCGGCGCAAATAAATTGAGGAGATGCTTTAATGGACGCGATGTTTTGTTACCAATGCTCAGACGCGTTGGGCGGCAAAGGTTGCACGAAGTCTGGAGTTTGCGGCAAAAAGCCTGAAGTCGCTAAACTTCAAGATTTATTGATTTACGTGACGAAAGGCGTATCTGCGGTGACGACGGCTCTGCGGTCGTTGGGTCTGGAAGTCAAGCCGCGAGTAAATCATTTGGTGACGTTGAATCTTTTCGCGACGATAACGAATGCGAACTTTGACGCGGAAGCTTTGGTCGGGCGTGTTGAGCAAACGCTCAAGACCAAGTCGAAACTTTTGACGGCGTTGGGTAACGTGAAAAATTTACCTGAAGCGGCGACATGGACAGCCGGTCGCGAAGAATTTTTGTCGAAAGCGGCTACGGTTGGCATTTTGTCGACAGCGAACGAAGACGTACGGAGCCTGCGAGAGCTGATAACTTACGGTATCAAAGGAATCGCGGCGTACATGAAACACGCGAATCGTCTTGGATTTTCGGACGAAAAAATCGACGCGTTCACACAATCAACGCTTGCCAAACTTTTGGACGACTCGTTAAGCGCGGCAGATTTAACGGCTTTGGCGTTGGAAACGGGTAAATTCGGTGTTGACGTGATGGCACTTTTGGACGCGGCGAACACGAAAACTTACGGCAATCCTGAAGTCACGAAAGTTTCATTGGGCGTGCGAAAAAATCCCGCGATACTTGTCAGCGGACATGATTTGAGAGATCTTGAACAGCTGCTTGAACAGACGGCGGGCACGGGCGTCGACGTTTACACACACGGGGAAATGTTGCCGGCTCATTACTATCCGAAATTAAAAAAATTCCCGCACCTGGTGGGGAATTACGGTAACGCCTGGCAACTTCAAACGAAGGAGTTCGATGCGTTCAACGGCGCGATATTGTTGACGACGAATTGTCTTGTGCCGCCGAAAGAAAATTATCGTTCGCGAGTTTTCACGACGGGCGCGGTCGGTTACCCCGGATGTCGACACATTGACGAAATCGACGGCGCGAAAGATTTTTCGGCGTTGATAGCAGTCGCGAAGAATTGTCCGCCTCCCACGGAATTGGAGTCGGGCGAATTGGTCGGCGGCTTTGCACACGAACAATTCTTCGCTTTGGCGGATAAAGTTGTCGAGGCGGTTAAGTCGGGCGCAATAAAAAAATTCGTAGTGATGGCGGGTTGCGACGGTCGTCAAAAATCCCGCGAATATTATACGAAATTTGCCGAGGCGTTGCCGAAAGATACGGTGATATTGACGGCGGGTTGTGCAAAATACAAATACATCAAGCTCAACCTCGGCGACATCGGCGGCATACCGCGAATTTTGGACGCGGGTCAGTGCAACGATTGTTATTCGTTGGCGGTGGTGGCGTTAAAGCTGAAAGAAATTTTCGGCTTGGACGACGTGAACAAATTGCCGCTGGTCTTCAATATTGGCTGGCATGAGCAAAAAGCGGTTACGGTTCTGCTTGCGCTTTTGTATCTCGGCGTGAAAAAAATCAACCTTGGACCTGTGTTGCCGGCGTTTCTTAGTCCGAACGTCACAAAAGTTTTGATTGAGCAATTCGGAATCGGAACGATAACGAACGTTGAAGACGACCTGAGGCGAATGTTAGGTTGACGGATTTTTTGTTGGCGACGGTCGGCGAGAAATCGTCGGCTGTTTTTTTTGGGAGGAATACGCATGAAGGAAATTCGAGTAGAAGATGCGGTCGGACACATTTTGTGCCACGACATTACTCAAATTGTTCGCGGAGTGACGAAAGGGGCGAAATTTAAAAAAGGTCACGTAATCACGGCGGATGACGTACCCGAATTGTTGAAGCTCGGCAAGGAAAATATTTTCGTGTGGGAAGCAGATTCGACGAAGTTACACGAAAACAAAGCCGCTGAGATATTGCGCGGAATATGTCAAGGGAGCGGACTCGAATCGACGCCGGTCAGCGAAGGCAAAATCGAACTTAAAGCCACAGTTGACGGCGTTCTCTACATTGACGTGGAAAAATTGAACGCATTAAACGATATCGACGAGATTTGCATCGCGACGTTGCCGAATAAAATTCCCGTTCGCAAAGGCAAAACGGTCGCCGGCATGAGGGTAATTCCGCTCGTCATTGACCGACTCAAAATGGAGTGCACAAAAACAATAGCGGGCGAAATCCCGATTTTAAAAGTCGAACCGTACAAAAAATTCAAAGTTGGTCTGGTCGTGACAGGCTCAGAGATTTACCACAGGCGAATCAAAGACACCTTCACGCCTGTCATCGAATCTAAATTGCGGACGTTCGGACTGGAAGTCAACGAGCGTCGCGTATCGGACGACACGAAAGAAATGACACGTTCAAAAATTCTTGAGCTGGTCGATCTCGGAATGGAACTGATTTTGTGCACGGGCGGCATGAGTGTTGATCCCGACGACAGAACGCCGGCTGCAATAAGCTCGACAGGCGCGGAGGTCGTGACGTACGGAGTGCCTGTGTTACCGGGCGCGATGTTCATGCTTGCATACTTAAATCAGCAAATCCCGATAATGGGCTTGCCTGGTTGCGTGATGTTCTGTTCGCGGACGATTTTCGATCTGGTGTTGCCTCGTGTGTTGACGGGAGAGAAATTGACGCGCCAAGAATTGAAGCTAATGGGAATTGGAGGTTTGCTGTGATGGAAGGCGTGACTTTGGAACAGGCAACACAAATCTTGATCGCGAACACTGCGGAAATTTTGGATATCGAATCGGTGCCTCTGCTCGAAGCGTTGGGGCGAGTTACCGCCGAAGATTTTTTTGCAACTTTAAACAACCCGCCGTTTGACCGTTCACCGTTGGACGGTTACGCGCTCAGATCTGCGGACACGTTTGGTGCAACTCCTGCAACTCCGAAGAAATTCAAAGTGGTCGGCGAGGAATGTGCGGGTGATTTTTTTGCGCAGGAAATCGAGTGTGGTGAGGCGTTACGAATCATGACCGGTGCTGCCATGCCGAAAGGCTCTGACTGCGTGATTCGTCAAGAGGACGTAACGACTTACGGCGATGATGTTTTCGTTCCTTATGCTCTTCGAGCATATGAAAATTACTGCTTTGCAGGTGAGGACATTAAAGCCGGACAACTGCTTGTAAAAGGGAAAACTAAACTAAGGTCGGCGCACATCGCGATTTTTGCCGCTCAAGGGGCGAGCAAAATCAAATGTTTTCGTCAACCGAGGATCACCTTTGCCACGACGGGGAACGAATTGCAGAGCGTTGAGGATCATCCGATTGATCTCGAACCCGTGAACACGATGCAAAGCGTTGGTAGCAGTAAACTTCGTCACGGAAAAGCTACCGATTTCAATGGAAATCCGTCAAGATGCGACTCTCGGACTGCGGTCGTAAATCTCGGAACCCGTTGCAAAGCGGCGATAGCATCTCACTTCGTTCCAACTACAATTTACAACAGCAATCTTTACCTCATCGCGTCAAGATTGAAAGAACTCGGATTTGAAGCAAACATTTTGGGAAATTTACCCGATGATGCGGACGAATGCGCGAAAAGAATTTTGATGCACCAAAATGAGACGGACTTGCTGATAACGACGGGCGGAGTTTCTGTGGGCAAGAAAGACATCATGCACGAAGTTGTTCGGAAGTTGGGCACGCGTCTTTTTTGGCGAGTGGAGATGAAACCCGGCGCGCCTGCTATCGGCTGGAAAGGAAACGGCTTTATAGGGATTGCACTTTCGGGCAACCCGTTCGCAGCTCTGGCGACTTTTGAGTTGTTGGCGCGACCCGTGCTTGCGAAGCTGTCGCATAACGACGAACTTCGGTGTAGGAGGAAGCGCGGGATACTGGTCAACGGATTCAAAAAGTCAAGTCCCGGGCGGCGAATAATTAGAGCACATGTCGACGACGGGAGAGTATATCTGCCAGAGCGTCACGAGTCGGGCGTATTGTATTCGGCGATAGACTGTAACGCGTTCGTCGACATCCCCGCTGGGTCGAAAGAACTTTCGGCGGGCGAGGAGGTTGAAATAATTTTGCTATGAGAGATCAATTCAACCGAGAGATAGAATATGCGCGGATTTCTGTAACAGACCGGTGCAATCTGCGTTGTCGGTATTGTATGCCCGCGAGCGGTGTGGTTAAATTGCCGCATGACGAAATTTTAAGGATCGAGGAAATCATTCGTGTGGCGGACATGTTGGCGCGACTCGGAACTCGCAAGGTCAGATTGACGGGCGGTGAGCCGCTGTTGAGAAAAAATTTACCGACGTTGATTCGAGAGCTGAAATCGTTGCGCGGGATAGAACAAGTGACGCTGACGACGAACGGGGTTTTGCTGGAACGGCTTGCTGAAGATTTGATCACGTCCGGGTTAGACGGAATCAATGTGAGCTTGGACACTCTCGACGCAAGGGAATTTGAAAAGATAACGCGCCGAGGGATTTTCGCCGAGGTGCACAGGGGGATTCAATTCCTGTTCGACGTCGGGTTCAGAAACGTCAAGCTGAATTGTGTGCCCTTGCGGGGCGTGAACGAAGATAACGTAATCGCGCTTGCCGCGTTGGCGAAAAATCATGATGTGAAAGTTCGTTTCATAGAGCTGATGCCGTTCGGTTGTGCGTCACAATCCGGATTGATTGGGATGACTTCGGCTGAAATAATCTCAAAGTTAGAGAATCATTTCGGTAAGCTTATTCCAGATACATCTTCAAAATTCCTGCAAGGTCCGGCAAAATATTTTTCGATAAAAAATTTTGTCGGGCAGGTCGGATTCATTGACGCGTTGGCGCACAAATTTTGCGGAAGTTGTAATCGAATTCGGTTGACGGCTGAAGGTTTTTTAAAATCGTGTTTGTGTTATGATACGGGTGCGGACGTGAAGAAACTTTTGCGTTCGGGTGCAAGTGACGAGGAAATTTTGGCGGTAATGCGTGAGACGATATATCGCAAACCGTTTGAGCATTCGTTTGGAGTGGCGGCGGGCGACGCACGTCAAATGTATCAAGTTGGAGGTTGATTTTCATGGGAAAAATTACGGCGATTTGTGTGAGCGAGCGGCGCGGCACGCAGAAACATTTTGTTGAAACGGCGCGCTTTGTGACGGAATTCGGGATTGACGGCGACGCGCACGCGGGAGATTGGCATCGACAGGTTAGCTTCATTGGTCAGGCGGAGGTCGACGAATTCAAAGCACGTGGCGCGAAAGTGACGGCGGGAGCGTTCGGCGAAAATATCGTAGCTGAAGGTTTTCATTTCAAAGACTTGCCGATTGGGACGCGGTTGCGCAGCGGACAAGTTTTCTTCGAGGTGACGCAAATCGGCAAGGAATGTCACAATCACTGTGCGATTTATCAACAGCTGGGCGATTGTATTATGCCGCGTGAAGGCGTCTTTGCCAGAGTTTTGCACGGCGGCGAGATTAAAGTTGGCGACGAACTTGAACTTGCCGAAAAAATTCCGTTGGATGCGGCGATAATCACGGTGAGCGATCGAGGTTTTCACGGTTTACGGGACGAAGATTTGAGCGGCAACAAATGCGCTGAACTTTTGGAGTCGGCGGGCTACGAAATTTTTCAGCGTGCGACGTTACCTGATGTCAAAAAATTAATCGTCGACAAATTGACGGAGCTGTCGGACGCGGGAGTTGGATTGATTTTGACGACAGGCGGAACAGGCTTTTCAATTCGCGACGTAACGCCTGAAGCGACGCTGGAAGTTTGCACGCGAATGGCGCCGGGAATTGCGGAGGCGATGCGCGCCGAGTCGTTGAAAATGACGGGTCGGGCGATGTTGAGTCGAGCTGTGACGGGCATTTGCAAGCGAACGTTAATCGTGAATTTGCCCGGCAGCCCGAAAGCGGTCGCGGAGTGTTTGAACGTGGTATTGCCGCAACTTCAACACGGCATAGAAATTTTGCGCGGGGAGACGGGAAATTGTTGAGTTTTCAAGATATTTCGCTTTTGATAATTGCAGGCGGTCGAAGTTCGCGACTTGGCGTTGATAAAAGATTTGTCGAAGTCGGCGGTGTCGGCTTGCTTGAAACCATTTTGCGAAAAGCGTCGAAAGTCAATTTCGCTGAAAAATTTTTGTGTGTCGAAGATGAATTGCCCGCTTTGAAAGAATTGGCGACTAGATACGGCGCACGGTTACTTGTCGACGAAATAAAAAATTCGGGTCCTTTGTCGGCATTGTCGACTGGATTGAGCGCGGTCGGAACGGCGTGGAATTTGGCGGTATCGGCTGACATGCCGTTTTTTGAATTCGCGACGATTTCAGCTTTGACTGGAAAATTTTCGGCTATGCAAGCGGTATTACCCAAAGTCGGCGGACGTGTTCAACCGTTGGCGGGGTTTTATCGGCGTGAATTGTCGACATTTTTCAAACACGAAGTTTTGAGCGGTCAACGAAAGATCATGTCGGCGGTAAAAAAAATTCCGCACGAATTGGCGGCAGTTGAGGACAGCGCGAACTTTTTCAACGTGAACACGGTTGGCGAATTGAAATTGGCGCGAGGACGAGCGGCGAATTTGCGTAGAGAAATCCCGATTATCACGGTGACTGCGCCAGAGTCGGGGACGGGCAAAACGACATTCATCGAGCGGTTGACGTTACGATTGACGGCACGAGGCGTAAAAGTCGGTGTGATAAAAAGTGACGCGCACGGTTTTAATTTGGACATGTCGGGCAAAGATACATATCGTTTTCAAGATGCGGGCGCACGAAGTGTGGCGGTTGTGTCGAAAACGGGCTGGTTTTTGGTCAATCGTACATCAAAATATGTCGAATTAGACGCCTTGATACAACGCATGGAAGGTGTCGACACAATATTTATAGAAACTCGTACACACGGAACATTTCCTGCGGTCGCGTTGTGGAGAGGTTTGGGCGACAAAAATTGGCGAGATGACGCGGTTGCATTGTTCACAACGGATCCTGAAGAAACGTCAGAACTTGTGCAATTTGACTTGAACGATTTGGACGCGGCGGAGCGTGTTTGTGCATTTTTGGCGGGCGCAAATGCAACCTCGGCGATAAATTGAATTCCGTGACAAAACTCACTTACCTTACGAAAAAAATTTTTTATACTCACGGTAAAGGAGGCTGATTTTATGGCGGAAGACGTTTTGAAGTCGTTGGGAGCGAACCCGACGCGCAAGGAGATTTTGGCGAAGTGGGACCCTGAAAATGAGGCGTTTTGGCAAAAATTTGGCGAGCCGATAGCCAAACAAAACCTGTACACCTCGACGTGGGCGTTGACTTTGTCGTTTGTGGTGTGGACATTGTGGGCGACGATAGCGGCGCAACTTAACCAGGTCGGCTTTCACTTCACGGACGCGCAAATTTTCACATTGGCATCATTACCGGGGCTGGTCGGCGCGACATGTCGCCTGTTTTACACGTACATGCCGGGCTTAATCGGCGGTAAGAATTGGACGTTATTTTCGACAGCGTTGTTGCTGTTGCCGATAATCGGACTGGGCGGCGCGTTACAAGACACGAGCACTTCATACGACACGTTTTTCATGTTGGTGGCGTTTATCGGCGTGGCGGGCGGAAATTTTTCGTCGTCGATGGCGAACATTGGCTTTTTCTTCCCGAAAAAAAACAAAGGTCTTGCGCTTGGAATTAACGCGGGCGTGGGCAACTTGGGCGTGTCGCTGATTTATTTGACGGCGCCGATTTTGCTCGGACTCGGCTTCGGCGGATTTTTCGGCGAACCGCTTATTAACGTCAAAACGGGCGCGGAAGTTTATCTTCAGAGCGTGTGTTACTTTTGGGCGGTGCCGACGGTATTGACGCTGGTGCTGATTTGGATTTTCATGGACAATTTGCCGCTTCCTCGTCAAAGCCCGAAAAGCATTTTGTCGATATTCGGGAACAAGCACACGTGGCTGATGACGTGGATTTACACCTGCGGATTCGGACAATTTATCGGGTACTCGGCGGCGTTGATGTTGCTTTTGACGCGTGAATTTCCCGAAGTAAGTATGGCGTGGGGCGCGTTTCTCGGACCGTTTATCGGCGCGGGCATGAGACCGGTCGGCGGCTGGTTGGCGGACAAAGCGAACAGCGGTTCCAAAATTACGTTGTATTCGCTAATTTTGATGTTGGCGTCGATTGTCGTGGTTTTGATTGGACTGCAAACGCACAGTTTCGCAATGTTTTTCGCGGCGTTTTTGATGTTGTTCCTGACGACGGGCTTTGTAAACGGAGCGTCATTCCGCATGATACCGTACATTTTCAACAACCCGTTTCATGCGTCGCTTGTTACGGGATTCACGGCGGCAATCGCGGCGTACGGAGCATTCCTTATCCCGAAAGTTTTCGGCTGGTCGTACTCGAATTATCAGATGGTGATGCCGGCGTTTTACGTGTTGATAGCTTTCACGGTGATAACAATCGGCATCACGTGGTTTTTCTATGCACGTCCAAATTCGGGCATCAAATGTTAAAAATTTAGTCGGTCGGCTTAGGTCGGCCGATTTTTTTGGAGGCGAGATTGTGAAAGAATTGACGCACATTGACAAATCGGGCAACGCGGTCATGGTTGACGTGAGCGAAAAAAATTTAACGTTGCGCGAAGCTGTTGCAAGCGGGAAAATTTTTGTCAACGCAGAAATATTGGCGGCGATTGAAGCGGGCGTGACGACCAAAGGCGACGTGTTGGGCGTGGCGCAAGTGGCGGGAATTATGGCGGCGAAGCGAACGAGCGAAATAATTCCGCTGTGTCACCCGTTGCCGTTCAGTCATTGTTCAGTTAAGTTTGATATTTTATCGGACGAGGAGGCGATAAAAGTTCGTTCGCAGGTGAAGACGACGTGGGGCACGGGCGTTGAAATGGAAGCGTTGACAGCAGTTTCTGTGGCATTGTTGACGATTTACGACATGTGCAAAGCTTTGAGCAAGTCAATGACGATAGGCGAAATTCGTCTTGAACGCAAAAGTGGCGGCAAGAGCGGGCTTTACGTGGCGGGCGGAATTTGACGAAAATTATTGACGGTCTTATAATCAGCAACAAAATTAAGTCGGGGAGGTGATTGTATGTTTACGAAATTTATGAACATGATAAACGACATGCGACCGAAGCAACTGATTGCGTTGGCGGCATTGTGTGGCGTGCTGATGTTTGGTCTTTTTTACATGACGTTGAAGTTGTCGACGGGCGAAGAAACGCCGTTGCCCATTGTCGAAAAAGAAGCACCCGTCGAGATGGTGAAAGTTGTCGTGGCGAAGCAAAACATACCCGTTCGGACGCGCATACAGGAAAGCATGTTGCAGCTCAAAGAAATGCCCGTGACGGCGGTGCCTGAAGGGGCGATCAAGGACTTTTCGACAATTTTAAACGAGCCGGCGCGAGTCTCGATATTTGCGGGCGACGTGCTGACACAACAGAAATTATTTGGCGAACGAAGCGACGAAGGTTTTTTGGGAACGATACCGCCTGATTGTCGAGCGGTGTCGATAAGCGTGAATGACATTACGGGCGTGGCAGGTTTTGCGAAGCCGGGCGATTTTGTTGATCTTTTGCTTGTGGAAAAAGACAATTATTCGGCGACGACGAACCTGCTTTTACAAAACGTGCCGCTTTTGAGCATCAACCAAAGTATGAGCGCGTCGGTCACGGATAACGGCAGCGAGGCGATAAATAATCCGACGATAGCGACATTTGCGTTACGTCCCGCAGATGCATTGAAGTTGGTTTCGGCGGCGAAGTTGGGCGAAATTTATCTGATGTTGCGACCGTTCAAACCTCAAAACATGTACGTTGGCGAAATGGAATATACGATAGAATCGGTAACCAAACCTGCGCCGAAGCCTGAACCGCAACCGATTCAACAACCTGTTCCTCAAATTCCGACGCAACAACCATTGCCGAGCGTGCCGATAAAACCGCCCGAACCGAAAATTGACATAATTGTTGGTGACGAGGTGGCGCAAAAATCGGATGACGTTCAAATCATCACGCCGCAACCTTCGCAACAACCGAAGCCGACGACAGGTCGCGGGGGACCGGTGACCGAATTGCCGATAATTCCTTCGATGCCGATAATTGAGCGTCCTCCGATACCGAGCGGCGAGAATTGACGGTGACGAATCATGAGACACGGACTTTTAAGCGAAATTTTATTGACGGGCGCGGCGTTTGCGGTTATGACTTCGACGGTGCAGGCGCAACCCGAAATGTTGACGTTGAACAAAAACACGTCGCATTACATGAACATGAATCAACCTATCACTCGAAT
>JAFVBP010000047.1 GCA_017479925.1 Selenomonadaceae bacterium
AAACGCGTCACACGTCCCAAAGACGACCGAATCAAAAAAATTTCCGAGATGACCGTCACGCCCGAAGAACTCGAAATGTTGACGGGCACGAACGAGACGCCCGCGCAATAAAAACAACGCGACGTTATAAGGCCGACATGGATGTCGGCCGCTCCGACTGCGCACGATACAGGATGTATCGTAGCAGGCGCAGTTTTCTTTGGTTACTTTCTTTTGCTGCCAAAAGAAAGTAACACACCACGCACAACCGTCACGCCCGAAGAACTCGAAATGTTGACGGGCACGGACTGCAATTAGTGGCTAGTGGTTAGTTGTTAGCACGTTGACGAAATCGCCGTTGACGACAGACAACACATTGACGCAAAAAAATTACCGCTTCCGACTTCGGAGGCGGTTTTTAATTGCGGACACCTAACTCCTAACCACTAACTACTAACCACTAACTACTAACCACTAACTCCAACGTAACGGGGCAGTGGTCGCTGCCGAGAATTTCGCTTTCGATTGTCGCGGCGGAAATTTTGTAGCGCAATCGTTCCGACACGAGAAAATAATCGATTCGCCAACCCGAATTGTTTTGACGGGCACGACTGCGATAATTCCACCAGGTGTAAGCGTCCGTCGCCGTCGGGTGCAAAAATCGAAACGTGTCGACGAAGCCCGCGTTAAGCAGTGCGGAAAATTCTGCGCGTTCGGCGTCGCTGAAACCTGCGCTTTGATGATTTCGTTCGGGATGTTTCAAGTCAATCGGCTGGTGCGCGACGTTGAAGTCACCGCAGACAACCACGGGCTTGACGGCGTCCAACTTCGTCAAATGTTCGCGGAAAATTTTTTCCCAACGCAAACGACGTTCGAGCCACTCAAGATTATGCGAATTCGGGACGTACGCGCAGACGAAAAAAATTTCGCCCAAGTCCAAAGTTATCGTGCGACCTTCGGCGTCAAATTCGTCGTCGCCGATACCGAGCGTGAAATTTTCGGGCTTGACGCGTGTGAAAACCGCCGTGCCCGCGTAACCTTTGCGTTCGCCGCAATTCCAAATTTGTTCGCGACCGTCGAAGTCGATAATCGCTTGACCCGACTGCATGCGAACTTCCTGCACGGCGAAAATGTCCGCGTCGATTTTGTGAAAACTGCCGATGAAATTTTTCTTCAGGCAAGCGCGCAGACCGTTGACGTTCCACGAAGCGAATTTCATGATCAAAACACCTCAGTTGACAGCAAGCAGAATAATTTTTTCGTCGTCGGGCAACAAGTCAAGCTCCGTTTCCAGCACGGAAAGAATTTGTTCGCGGCTTGCCAAACCCGACAGATCGATTTGTTTTTCGCCGAAGTAAGCGAAAAGTCCGGGCAATTGTTCGCCGACAGTGCCGTAAGCAACGGTTTCTTCAAACAAAGTTTGCAGGTCGACGGCAAGTTTCGGTTTCGACGTGACGATTGCGCCCAAACCTTCGCGTTGCAGGCAAATGACGCCGTTTCGGTCGAGAACTCTGACCGCGTGTTTTTTCGTCGGGAAAATGCCGAACAGTCTTTTCGTAAATTGACCGTCAAAGACGTGCCACTTGCCGACAGAGGCAACTTCGCTGACGTTTTCGGGCGGCAAGCGCATTGACTTGACCGCCGTCGCGTGAAGTTCAGCGTCCGAAAGATTTTGCGGAGCCGAATCGCTCATCTTGAATTCGGTCGCACCCGTCGCCACGGCACGCAAAATGTTCGATTTCTTGTCGATTTCAATGGCAATTTCGACGGTTGACTCGTTCGCGCCGGATTTCATGACCTGTTCGAGAGCCTCGCGGCGAATGGCTTTAATGTCGCGTTCGGTCGGGTTGGCAACCGTGCGTTC
>JAFVBP010000048.1 GCA_017479925.1 Selenomonadaceae bacterium
ATGAGAAATAATTTTCGCGGACGAAATTCCCGCTCGGACGCAAAAATTTCTAGACGTCGGCGATTGCCGAATTGTGTCACGCCTACGCTTTCCGCAACGAAAAGCCGTTTCAGCTGGAAATTTCGATCATCCCGACCGAAAACGCAATGACGATAATTTTTCGCGACAACGGCACGGCGACAAGCCCGCTCGTCGGGAACGTCAGCCCGCGCCTGCGACAAATTTTCGACAGCGTGCGCGAAAAGAAGTACATGATTGACGGCGACGAAAACAAGCTCGTCGTTGTCGTTTGATGTAGAATTTTTATCACGGCGACACACCGCGACAGTCTAAATGTCACGTTGCCCGTTGTCGTTTGAGGAGGAATTTTTTATGGACGGATTCACTACGAAACAATTTTACCCGCTACGCCCGATTCAGCGTTGGCTTGTCGACACGCACTTCAACAAGGCAAAGTCCACGATGATGAATATCGGCGGTCTGTTCAAACTGTCGGTGAAGATTGACCTTCAACGCTTCGTCGACGCGCTCAACGAGGTGCTCAAAGCGCACGACATTTTCCGTTGCCGCTTCGTCTTCCACCCGGAAACGAGCGACCTGTGTCAGATTTTCGACGGCGACATTGAGCCGGTCAAAATCTCCCGCATGAGCGACGAGGCTTTTGATTCGCACATGGAAAAGTTGCGCGAGCCGTACAGGATTATCAACAAGCCGCTGTGGCGCATGTACGTTATCGAGACGCCGACCGCACGGTACTTTTACGCCGATTTTTATCATGCGATAATGGACGGCGTGGCGAGTTCGATTCTTTGCCTGCGCGAAATCGAAAAAGTTTATCGCGGCCGCAAAGTCAATCGTCCCGCGTTGAGCTATGCCGAATATGTCGACGAGGAAGCGCACCTTACGCCCGAAGATCTTGCCGAAGCTCACGATTATTGGCGAAAAATGCTTGCGCCGTTCGACAAGAGCAAACATTTGCCGCCGATTGATGTCGAAGGCGTCGCCGCGTGGACTCAAGGCAATGTCGAATACACGTTCAAGAATTTCACCGAAGAATTTTTCCGCAACACCGGTCGCAGTGAAAACACTTTTTTCCTTGCCGCGACGATGATGACGTTGGCGAAAGTCACCCGCTCGAACGAAGCGATTATGAGCTGGATTCACAACGGTCGCACGAACATGCGCGAACGCCGCTTGATGGGCTTGATGCTCGAACAGTTCCCGTGCGCGTGGAATTTCAGCGAAGACATTACCGTCGGCGATTTCCTCGACAGGCTCGAAGGTCAAATTCGCATGAGCACCAAATACCGCAAAGGTCTCGACATGGTTTACAACGACGGGCTTGAAGACGACTGCGTAAGTTTCATTTTCCAGAAGGGCATTAACAACGATCCGATTTTCTGCGACACGACGATGGAGACGATTTATCTGCCGCCGAACGAAATTTCCGCCGTGGAGAACGCGCTTGATGTCGAAGTCGAAGCGAAGGACGACGGCACTTATGACGTGTTTCTCGATTACGACGCAAGCCGTTATTCCGAGGCGGCGATTGAAAATTTCGCGAAGATCATGAACAAAATTCTGATTGCAATGCGGGACGTTGACGCCCGAATTTCGACGATTATCGCTTGACGTGACGGAGAAAAAGCAATGTGGAATTTGGAGTTAGGAATTAGGAATTGTTGACGCGTCGTTAATTTCACATTCCTAATTTCACATTCCTAATTGCAGTTTACGGCGGGAATGGCGTTTTCGATGATTTTAATCGCGCTGTTCGCCAAAATTCTGCCGCGAAAAACCGTCATGACGCTCGCGTTAATTTTGGCGTCGGCGTTGGCGATTTTGATTTCCGTCAGCGAAAGTTTCACCGTGATTCTTGCCTTGAGATTCGCGCAGGGCATGTTGCTTGCGGGCTTCCCGTCAATGGCGGTCGCGTACATCAACGAAGAATTCGACGCGAAAATAATCGGCACGGTCACGGGCATTTACGTCGCGGGCACGTCGGTCGGCGGACTCGTCGGGCGCATGTCGCTGAGCTTTTTGACGGACGTGTTCGACTGGCGGACGGCGTTGACGATTTTGGGCGCGACGTATCTGTTAATCGGTTTGGCGTTCGTGTTCACCTTGCCGCGACCGAAACATCTCGTCGGTCAAAAATCGAAAGCGTCACTCGGCGACTTCGCCAAACTTTTCCGAAACGCGAACTTGCTTGCAGTTTACGGCGTTGCGGCGGCGATAATGGGCGTGTTCGTCTGCACGTACAATTTCATCAGCTACGTGTTGCTTGCCCCGCCTTACGAACTGTCACAAACGCAGGTCGGACTGATTTACGTCCTGTTCGTCGCGGGAACGGTTGCGTCGGCGGTCATGGGACGGCTTGCGGACAAAGTCGGCAACGGGAAAATTTTACTCGTGTCGCTTGCGATAATGTTCGCGGGCATCGGCTTAACCTGCGCGTCGTCGTTGGCGGTGAAATTTTTGGGCGTCGGCTTCGTGACGTACGGATTTTTCGGCGCACATTCGACGGCGGCGTCGTGGGTCGGCAAGTTGTCGACGGCGGACAAAGCGCGAATTTCGGCGGGTTACATGCTGGTCTACTACGTCGGCGCAAGTGTCGTCGGCACGGCGGGCGGAAAATTTCTTACGGCGTTCGATTGGACGGGCGTCGCGCTGTTCATGACGGCGGTACTGTCAATCGCGCTGATTTTGTCCGTGAAACTTTTGCGCTCGACGTAAAATTTTTGGAGGCGATTATCATGTCCGACAAAAAATTCGACGACTCGGAACTTTTGACGGATGACGAACTCGAACAAGTCGCGGGCGGTTTCAGGCTTGAAAGCCAATACCATCCGAAATCCGAAATTCCGCCGTACATTCAAGAACTTGTGCGGCAGTTTAAAGAAAATCGCCCGGCAGACATGGTCAACGGCGAAACTCGGCAATAAAAATTTCAACGGCGTTTCTTGCTTGAGACGTCGTTTTTTGTTGCCGAAAACGTCACGGATTGCACCAATTGGATGCAACGTCACGTTGCTTTTTTGTTGCCGAAAACGTCACGGATTGCACCAATTGGATGCAACGTCACGTTGCTTTTTTGTTGCCGAAAATTCACGCGGCACGAAACTTGCTTGACGAAAAGTTTTTTAGTACAATGTCGCAAATTTTTTCTGAAAGGTTGCTGGGAGATGAAACGGGAACTGATACATTTGGAAAACGTCGCCAAGTCGTTCGGCAGTTTGCGCGTGCTCGACGAAATCGATCTGACGATTTACGAAAGCGAATTCATAACGCTTTTGGGACCGTCGGGCTGCGGCAAAACGACGATGCTTCGGATTATCGGCGGCTTTGAACAACCCGACACGGGGCGCGTCCTCTTCGACGGCAAAGACATCACGAACTTGCCGCCGAATCGACGACCGGTCAACACGGTTTTCCAAAAGTATTCGTTGTTTTCGCACATGAACGTTGAAGAAAACATTTCGTTCGGACCGAAAATCGCGGGCAAGTCTGCCGATTACATTCGCGACAAAGTCAAGTACGCGCTTAAACTCGTCAACCTCGACGGCTACGAAAAACACGACGTTACCAGATTGAGCGGCGGTCAACAGCAGCGAATTGCAATTGCCCGCGCCGTCGTCAACGAACCGAAAGTTCTTTTGCTTGACGAACCGTTGAGCGCGTTGGACTTGAAACTTCGCCGAAATATGCGCCGCGAACTTGTCCGAATCAACAAGGAGACAGGCATCACCTTTATTTTCGTCACGCACGACCAAGAAGAGGCCTTGTCGATGAGCGACCGCGTTGTCGTCATGAATCAAGGTTACATTCAGCAAGTCGGCACGCCCGAAAACGTCTACAACGAACCCGAAAATGCTTTCGTGGCGGACTTTATCGGCGACAGCAACATAATCGACGGCGTCATGGTGCGCGACCGCGTCGTTAAGATTTTCGGGCGCGAATATCCGTGCGTCGACGAAGGCTTTCCCGAAAATTGTCCCGTTGACGTGCAAATTCGTCCCGAAGACATTAAGCTTGCCCCGCCGCAAGAGGACGGCTTCAACGGCGTTGTGACCCGCGTTGTCTTTTGGGGCATGAGTTACGACATTAACGTCGAGGCGGACGGTTTCGAGTGGCTGATTCAATCGACGACGGGTCGAACTGTCGGCGAACGCGTGAGTCTGCGCGTGGCACCCGAAAACATTCAAATCATGAGCAAGCCGCAATCCGAAGACGAGGAGGTTGCTCAAGATGTTTAAGCGCGGCATACGAAATATTTTGTTGACGCCGTTTCTTGTCTGGGCGGGACTGTTTATCTTCGTCCCGCTGATTTTTATTGTCTGGTACGGCGTGACCGACAACGACGGAAATTTTTCGACGACGAACCTTGCAATGATATTTCAACGCGGCTTTTGGGACGCTCTTGTCCTGTCGGTCGAATTGGCACTTGTCAGCACGGTAATTTGTCTGCTGTTGGCATACCCGCTGTGCTTGATTTTGACCGAACGTCAGCGCGACAACACGACGATAATCTCGTTGCTGTTCATACTGCCGCTGTGGATGAATTCGCTTTTGTCGACGATGGCTTGGCAAACGATTCTCGAAGGCAACGGCATAATCAATCAGCTTTTGCGGCTCGTCAACCTGCCGACCTTGCAGATGATTAACACGCCCGGCGCAATCGTCCTGGGCATGGTCTACAACTTCCTGCCGTACATGGTCTTGCCGCTGTTTATTTCGCTGTCGAAAATTGACCGCAGTATTTTGGAAGCCGCGCAGGACTTGGGCGCAAACGCGTGGCAGAAATTTTTCCGCGTGATTTTGCCGTTGACGTTGCCGGGAGCCGTCAGCGGAATCACGATGGTTTTCATTCCCGCGTTGACGACGTTTGTAATCAGCGCGCTTTTGGGCGGCGGCAAGTTGCTGTTAATCGGCAACATTATCGAACAGGAATTCACGTTCCAATACGATTGGCACCTCGGCTGTGCGCTGTCGGTTATCTTGATGATTTTTATCGTGCTGAACATGCTGTTGACAATGGCGTTCGACCCGATCAAGGAAGAAGGTGACGCCGCGTGAATTACCTGAAGAAAGTCTATCTCGCGACGATTTTCCTGTTCCTGTACGCGCCGATTGGTGTGTTAATCGCGCAGTCTTTCAACGCAAGCCGTTACCGCGGGCACTGGACGGGCGTGACGCTTGACTGGTACACGAAACTTTTTGAAGACGACCGAATCATGAACGCGCTTTCAAACACGTTGACAATCGGAATTTCGTCGGCGGCAATCGCGACGGTCTTGGGCTTGATAACCTGCGTGGCAATGAAGGAACTTTCGCGCAAGTGGCGTGCGACGTTTTTGAGCGTGACGAACGTGCCGATTTTGAACGCGGACATTGTCACGGGCATTTCGCTGATGCTTTTGTTCATGGGCTTGGGACTTCGACTCGGCTACGCGTCGATACTTTTGGCGCACATTGTTTTCAACGTGCCGTATGTGATTTTGTGTATCATGCCGCAGTTGATGGCGTTGGACAAAAGTTTTTACGAGGCGGCTTTGGATTTGGGCGCGTCACCGTTCAAGGCGTTTTGGAGCGTCGTGTTGCCCGAATTGCGACCGAGTATTTTCGCGGGCTTTTTGTTGGCGTTCACCATGTCGGCGGACGACTTCATAATCACGCACTTCACCAAAGGCGCGGGCGTCGACACGTTGACGACGGCGATTTACGCGGAATTGAAAATCGGCATTCATCCCGAAATGTACGCGCTTTCGACGCTGGTGTTTTTCTTCGTGCTGATATTCGTGTTGCTGTTCGCGATAAACCGTCGCAAACTCAAACATGCCGAAGACGTGTTTTGACGTTGACCGCGACGAATCGGTTGCGGCGGCGCGTTGAATTTTTGTCGTTGCGCACGACAGGCGTTTTTGAACGTTACTTTCTTTCGGCGCGAAAACATCCTGTATCATGCGCAAGCGGTGCGGCCGACATCCCTGTCGGCCTTATTTTCCGTTGCTGTTGCGAAATTTGTTCCCCGTCAATCGACGGTATGTAATACGTTCGGACAAAATAAAAATTAACCGTCGGGCAGAAACGCTCGGCGGTTTTTTGTTTGCATTTGTCGACGCAATGACCGTCAACGACGAACGGAGCGATTTTCGTCGGCTTGTTCAACTTGTCGCCGAAGATTTTTGCGTCGCTTGCGTCTCAAAAAAAA
>JAFVBP010000049.1 GCA_017479925.1 Selenomonadaceae bacterium
TACATGCAAATCGGGCTGCTTGTGTTAATTGCGTTGGCGGCGAAAAATGCGATTTTGATTGTCGAGGTCGCGAAAGTCAAAGTCGACGGCGGCGAAGATATCGAACGTGCGGCTGTCGACGCGGCGACGGAAAGACTTCGCCCGATTTTGATGACTTCGCTTGCGTTCGTGGTAGCTTGCGTGCCGTTGATGTTGGCGACGGGCGCGGGTTCTGCCGCTCGAAACTCGATGGGCGCGGCGGTCGTCGGCGGCATGACGATTGCGACATTGCTGGGAATTTTCGTCGTGCCGATTTTATTTGCGTGTGTTGTGTTACCTTCTTTTGGCAGCAAAAGAAAGTAACCAAAGAAAACTGCGCCTGCTATGACGCATCCTGCGTCATGCGACAGGCGGTTGCGGCCGTCATCCATGACGGCCGGTTACTGTTGTGCGTTGACGGTCGCGGTTCGACGGTTGGCGTTGACGTGACGGTTCGTCGATTGGCGTTGACGTGACGGTTCGACGGTTGGCGTTGACGTGACGGTTCGACGGTTGGCGTTGACGTGACGGTTCGACGGTTGGCGTTGACGTGACGGTTCGTCGGTTGTGCGTTGACGTGGCGGTTCGTCGATTGGCGTTGACGTGACGACGGTTCGTCGGTTGTGCGTTGACGTGGCGGTTCGTCGATTGGCGTTGACGTGACGGTTCGTCGGTTGTGCGTTGAAGTGACGGTTCGTCGATTGGCGTTGACGGTCGCGGTTCGTCGATTGGCGTTGAAGTGACGCTTCGTCGGTTGGCGTTGACGGGCGTTGTCATTACGCATTACGCATTGCATTTGAAAGGAGTTTTTATGTTTGACGTAAAAAAAATACCCGCGTGGCTCGTGCTGACTTTCGGCGCGGGAACGTTTATGTTGATGAATTTGTTGTCGCCGTTCTTCGGTGACGATTACGCCTACGCTTTCATTTGGGACGGCGCGCAAAACGGCAATTTCCAAAACAATCTTGTCGGGCAACTTCACCGCGTCGAAAGTATCGGCGACATTTTATATTCGCAGTGGCAACATTATCTGACTTGGGGCGGACGAACCGTCGCGCACTGCTTCGTACAATTTTTCTGCATGGTCGGAAAAGTTTTCTTCGACGTGGCGAACGGACTCATGTATGCGGCACTTGCGTTGCTGATTTATTACTTCGGCACGGGCTCAATCAAAAATCTGCGCGGGTCAATGTTGCTCTGGATTTTCGTCGCGCTGTGGTTTTGTCTGCCCGAATTTTTTCAAACGTCGCTGTGGATGACGGGCGCGTGTAATTACCTGTGGATGACGGTTTTGCAGTTGGCGTTCCTGATTCCGTTCGTGCAAAAATTTCGGCAACATGACTTTTGGATAGGCTCGTCGCCCGTGAAAATCGTCGCAATGTTTCTGTTCGGCGTTGTCGCGGGCTGGTCGAACGAATCGGGCGGCGCAATGATAATCATGTTGACGTTCTTCGCGCTGATTTACTTTTGGCGGACGCGGCAACTTGAACGCTGGATGATTGCGGGCTTCGTCGGACTGTTCGTCGGTTACGCGCTGTTGATGTTGGCACCGGGCAATTTTCAACGCTACGTTGTCGACGAAGACCCCGAAGGCATACCGTATCTGTCCGCGCAAATGTTTATTGACAATTTTTTTGACGGCGGGCGCGAAACGTTAATCAACGACGTGCCGTTGTTCGCGGTGATTGCTCTGTACTTCCTGCGCGGGAAAAAATCCGTCGAGGCGACGCAATTAATTTTGGCGTTCTCTGCGGCGGCGATAATGTTGCCGTGCATGTTGATGTTCTCGCCCGAATTTCCCGCACGTGCGGCATTCGCGTCGCCGGTGTTCGCGTTGATTGCGACGGTCACCGCGCTTGACAGGACGTCGATTGATCTGTCGCCGAAAGTAATTTCAGCCGCACTTGCAATTTGGCTGGTGACGGTCGTTTACGCGCTGTCGGTCGATGCTTACGTTCACGCGCAGATTTCCGAACGCATGGATTACATTGCCGCGCACAAAAATGATTCGCTCGTCGTCATTAAGCCGCTTGACTTGCCCGAATCGACGGAAGTTCTTTATTGGAAGTGGACGCTTGACTCGTATGCGCGCTTTTACGGCGACTTGACGCCTTACCGCGACGACTTTAACAACCGTAATATTACGTTCGCGCAGTACCACGGCTTGAAAGAAGCGGTCATGAATTACGAGCTTTGGTCGAAGCAAACGCAGTACATACTTTATTGACGGAGGCGACTTCATGGACAAAATCACGATTATCGTGCCGTGCTACAACGAGCAGGAAGTTATCGAAATGTTTTATCCCGCCGTTCAACAGCACGTCGAAAAAATTCCCGACTGCACGTTCAACTACATTTTCGTCAACGACGGCAGCCGCGATTCGACACTTGAAAAACTTCGCGCTTTGGCGGACGCTCACGACAACGTTACTTATTTGAGCCTGTCGCGCAACTTCGGCAAAGAATCCGCGATGATGGCGGGCATTGACTTCGCTGACGGCGACGCGGTGATTATCATGGACGCCGATTTACAGCACCCGCCCGAAAAAATTGCCGAGATGGTCAAGCTGTGGCGCGAAGGCTACGACGACGTTTGCGGCAAGCGCGTCGATCGTGCGGGCGAAACTTGGCTCAAGCGAACGTGCGCGAATATTTTTTACGCCGTCATGAAGAAATTCAGCACGTCTTACGAAATGCAACGCGACGTCGGCGATTTCCGTCTGCTTGACCGCCGCTGTATCGAGGCGTTAAGACTTATCCGCGAAAATCAGCGTTTCACGAAAGGTCTGTTCACTTGGGTCGGCTACCGCAAAAAAGAATTCCCGTTTGAAGTTCAGCCGCGAGCCGCAGGTACGACAACTTGGAATTTCCTTGCGCTGTTCAACCTGGCAATGAAAGGCATGACTTCGTTCACGACGGCACCGTTGCGGTTAATGACGTTCCTTGGCGTGACGATTTCGGGCGCGGCAATGCTTTACATGCTGTTCGTGCTGACAATGGCATTGCTGTACGGCGACCCCGTCGCGGGCTATCCGACGCTGTTGACGATAATTCTGTTCCTCGGCGGAATGCAACTTCTTGCGCTGGGAATTATCGGCGAATACCTTGGACAGATCTTCCACGAAAGCAAAGGACGCCCGATTTACCTCGTCGACGAAATGAACGGCAAGCGACTGATTTACAAGCCGCAGTTCGTGCCGACCGAACGCAACGTGCAGTAATGTTACTTTTCTTTTACGCACAAAGAAAAGTAACGTAACACACGCAGGAAAATCGCGACGTTGCCCGAATAACTTTTTCGCAAAGGTGGTGAGCAAGATGCTTTACGCAATGATTGACGTCGGCTCGAACACGATTCGCATGGCTGTTTACGACATTGACGGCGACAACGTCGAAATGCTCATGAAGAAAAAACACACCGTCGGACTTGCCTCCTACGTGCGCGACGGCGTGATGCAACGTCAGGGCATTGACAAAGTTGTCGACATTATCGGCGAGTACCGTCACTTTCTCGACGACTTCGGGATAACGCACGTCACCGCTTTCACGACGGCAGCCCTTCGCAACGCGGTCAACGGTTCGCAGGCGGTCGACGAAATTTCTTACCGCACGGGAATCAACATCCTTTTGATGAGCGGCGACGACGAGGCGACTTACGACTTTATCGGCGCGACGCACAACCTTGCCGACGAAAAAGGTTTGCTCATTGACATCGGCGGCGGCTCGACCGAAATCGTCTACTTCAAAGACCGCGAGATTCAAGTCAAAGCCAGTCTGCCGATCGGAAGTTTGAGTTTCCATACGCGTTACACGGGCGTTCACATCTTGCCCAGTGCCGTCGAAATGGCGGAAATGTACGCCGAGGCCGAAGCAACCGTCAGCGCCGTGCAGGAGTTTCAAGCCGTCAGTCACGCGCAAATTTGCGGTATCGGCGGCACGTTCAAAGGCGCAATGGCTCTGTACAATGCAATGTACGGCATGACGCGGCAAAACATGCGCATGGAAGTTCGGCGAATTCAAGACATCTTGCACCGATTCAAGCGCGACCACGAGTTGATTGTCCCCGATAAAATTTTGCTCATGAAGACCGTACCCGAACGAATGCATACCTTCATGCCGGGCTTGATTATCGCCGACGTACTTGCCAAACGTTTCGGCAGCTTGAGCATCCTCTACAGCGATTCGGGCGTGCGCGAAGGTTACATTTACGACAAAATTATCGACAAGGACTACTTTTAAAAAATAGCAAACAATTGGCGCGACACTCGGCGACAAGTTGTCCGTGCCGAAATGTCGAACGCGAAGTTCACATCTGCGACAAGTCACCGACAAGGAGGCGATCACATGATACTTACATCCGAAGAGCGACGAGGCATTAACTACTTGATCAAAGACAAGCCAAGCCCCGGCATGATTATTTGGCTGGAAGAATTCGACGACGGCAGCACCGACGCCACCGGTTGTGCGCAAGGCACCCCGACGGAAGTTGTTATGATGACAATTCAGGCAATCGATTTCGCGTGCAGGTCTTTGAACATGGAGCCGAATCAAGTCTTGAAAAAACTCGCGGATTATATTTCCGAGACAAACCACAAGCCGGGCGAAATGACTTACGAAACGTGCAATTTCAAATAAGGAGCTGATACAGTGATTCTGATTGACAAGGACACCAAAGTTATCGTTCAGGGCATCACGGGCAAGGCGGCGACCTTCCACACAAAACAGATGCTCGCGTACGGCACGAAGATTGTCGGCGGCGTGACGCCCGGCAAGGCGGGTCAAGTCGTCGAAGGCGTGCCCGTGTTCAACACAGTTGCCGACGCCGTCAAAGCCACGGGCGCGACTGCCTCGGTCATTTACGTGCCCGCGCCTTTTGCGGCGGATTCGATTCTTGAGGCCGTCGACGCTCAACTTGATCTGGTCGTGTGCATCACCGAACACATTCCCGTTTTGGACATGGTCAGAGTTCGCCGTTACATGGAAGGCAAAAAGACCAAACTCGTCGGTCCCAACTGCCCCGGTATCATGACGACGGGCGAAGCGAAACTCGGCATAATTCCCGCAAACGTCCAGAAACGCGGTCACGTCGGGCTTGTTTCGCGTTCGGGAACTTTGACGTACGAAGCTGCCTTCCAGCTCATGAACGCGGGTATCGGCATTACCACAAGCGTCGGTATCGGCGGCGACCCCGTCAAAGGCATGGATTTTATCGACGTGCTCAAACTGTTCAAAGACGACGACGACACCAAAGCGGTTTTGCTTATCGGCGAAATTGGCGGCAATGCTGAAGAGTGCGCGGCTCAGTGGATTTCCGAAAACATGCCCGACAAGCCCGTCGCGGCGTTTATCGCAGGTCGGCAGGCTCCCGAAGGCAAACGCATGGGGCACGCGGGCGCGATTATTTCAGGCGGCAAAGGCACGGCGGCGGACAAGATTAAAGCATTGAACGCCGTCGGAATTCAGGTTGCCGACACCGTCGCGCACATCGGCGACACGGTTGTCGACACGCTCAAACGCGCAGGACTTTACGAAGTTTGTCACACGTGCTGAATGTTACTTTTCTTTGGCAGCAAAGAAAAGTAACCAAAAGAAACTGCGCCTGCAATGAAACCATCACGGTTTCAACGCAGGCGGGTGGTCGACATCCATGTCGGCCGAAATTACGTTCACGATTGTGTTGTCGCAAAAAAACCGCTCGACTTAATCGGGCGGTTGATTTTTTTGTCGTCGCGCTAAATGTTACTTTTCTTTGGCAGCAAAGAAAAGTAACCAAAAGAAACTGCGCCTGCAATGAAACCATCACGGTTTCAACGCAGGCGGGTGGCCGTCATCCGTGACGGCCGAATTTCGGTTGTGTCAATGTCACTTCATTGCGCGAAGAATTTTTTCGGCGACACCATGCATTTTGTCGAACGAAGTCGAACAGGCGGCAACGCGCACACCCAATTTCAACGGCACGGCGAAAATCAATTCGTCGTGAAGTTTTTCGCAGACTGCGGCGGGATTGTCGGCAGGTACCGCGATAAAAAATCCGCCCGTGTACGGCACGATTCGCAGACCGCAAGCTTTGGCCTCGTCGACGAAAACATCGGCGCGGCGTTTGACCATCTGATACAGCCCGTCGCGTTCGGCTTCGTAAGCGGCAAAAGTTTCGGCGTCGTGCGTGAGTTTGACCAGCAAGGCTTGAGCACCGCGGTTGACGTTCGACCAAGTTGCGCGGCAGGAATATTTGTTGACTTCTTTGAATTCGTCGATGATTTTTTCGTCCGACGACACGCCGATAAGCGCGCCCGTGCGTTGACCGTAGCAGGTGAAACTTTTCGACATGCTGAAAGCGATCATCACGAAGAGATTTTCGGGCAAGTTGCCGAATTTCTTCATGAAAGCGCGTGTCGAATTTTTTTCGCCCGCGTAATCGATATAAGCCACGTCGACGAGCAGAGAAATTTTTTTGCCCGTCGAGGACTGCGCTTTGAGCACGTCGAGAACTTTGTCCCATTCGCCGTCGGTGAGCGCGTAACCGGTCGGATTGTGTGCGGGCGTGTTCAAAATCACGAGCAGAGATTTTTGATTCTTGAGCAACGCGTCGACTTTGACGGCGAAATCGGCAATGTTGAAGTTCAATTCGTCGTCAAACAGCTTGAACGTTTCGAGCCGCTTGCCCGTTTCGTTGCAGATTAAATCGTAGGTGCCCCAACGCCAATCGGAAGTCAAAACGGCGTCGCCTCGTTCGGCGTAGTTGGCAACGGCGTGGTGAATTGCGCCCGTGCCGCTTGCCGTGGCGACGGCCGCCAAATGCGCTTCGGGCTTGCAGTCGGCGAAAACCCAATCAA
>JAFVBP010000050.1 GCA_017479925.1 Selenomonadaceae bacterium
TCGATACGCAGTTTGTCGAGCGCGTCGCTTGCGTTGGAGATGAGTTCGCGCAAGAAAATTTCTTTGTTCGTGTAAATCGAATTGACTACCAGGTCAAGCAGACGTTTCGTTTCCGCTTGAAATTGAAGTTTTTCTGCAGGCATAAAGGTTGTCTCCTTTCGTTATTTGAAAATCAACGAGTACAGCACGCCAATGGCAATGCCGACCGTCGAAATGTTTGCAATGGAAATGTGCCCCGTCGACGATTTAATTTCGTTGTGCAGGGCGTCGATTTTGTTGCTCAACTCTTTGCGGGTTTCGTCGAGTTTGGCGTCGAAAGCTTTGCGGGTTTCGTCGAGTTTCGCGTCGAAAGCTTTGCGGGTGTCGTCGAGTTTCGCGTCGAGATTGTCAATACGCTGTTCGATTCTGTCCATACGGGCGTTAAGTTCTTGCCGTGTGGTTTTCACGTCGCTTTCAAGCTTGTCCATGCGAGAGTTGAGTTCCTGCCGCGTAGTTTTAATATCGCCTTCAAGCTTGTCCATGCGGGCGGTCAATTCTTTGCGGGTTTCGCGGACTTCGGTTTTGGTGTCTTGCAACTGTTCCCAAACCATGTCGTTAAAGGTCGGAAATTCGCGCAGTTGAGTTTTGTTGTTGAGTTGTGTTGGCGGCATGAGAATCACTCCTTGCAACAAAAACGAGCGAGCACGTCGCCCGCCCGCAAAAAGGTTTATGTCGGCGTCACTTGAACAACAAACTTACCGACCGATGCGTTTGGATGTTTAAAATTACGTCGCCGATTGCGCCCGCCATACTCAGCACGACGATTTTGTCGGATTGCTTTTCGGGCGGCAACGGAATTGTGTCGGTGACAACGAGCCGTTCAATGTCGGAAGCGTTGATTTTTTCGACGGCGTTGTTGCTCAAAACCGCGTGCGTGCAAGCGGCGATAACGGTTTTGGCACCGAGTTTGCGCAAAGCTTTGGCACCTTCGCACAGGCTGCCCGCCGTGTCGACAATGTCGTCAACCATGAGCGCAACTTTGCCTTCAACGTCGCCGATAATGCTCATGACTTCCGCCTCACCGGGACGCGGACGACGTTTTTCGATTATGGCGATTGGTGCTTTGAGATAATCCGCCAATTCGCGGGCACGGGTGACGCCGCCGAGGTCGGGCGAAACAACAACCAGATCGTCGCCGAATTCTTGACGTTGGAAGTACGCGGCAAGCACGGGAGCCGCTTTGAGGTGGTCAACGGGAATGTCGAAGAAACCTTGAATTTGTCCCGCGTGCAGGTCGACGGTCAAAACACGCGTCATGCCCGCCGCAACCATCAAGTTTGCGACGAGTTTTGCGCTTATCGGTTCGCGACCGCGGGTCTTGCGGTCTTGACGGGCGTAAGCGTAATACGGGACAACCGCCGTTATCGAGTGTGCCGAAGCGCGCTTGCAGGCGTCCGCCATAACCAGCAAATCCATCAAGTTATCGTTGACGGGTTGCGAAGTCGGCTGAACGATAAAAATGTCCCGTCCGCGAATCGAATCGCTGATCATAACTTGCGTTTCGCCGTTGTTGAAGCGACCGACGAAGGTGTCGAAAAGTTTGACCCCGACGTGTTCGGCGATTTTTTTTGCCAGTTCGGGATTGGCGTTCCCCGTCATCAAACAGAGACTGCCGATTGTGTTAATGCCGTTAGTGCTCACGTTGAACAGCTCCCCAAAAATTCAATTTGAAATTAGGAATGTGGAATTGCGACGGTCGTCATGCCTGATTCCTAATTCATAATTGCGTTTTCTTGCCGTGAAGCAACAGGTTCCACACGTCGTAAGCGGCAACCGCGCCCGTAACGACGCCTTCGCACGCCCGCAACAGATTTCCGCCGCAAAGTTCGGGACGCAGATAAAAGCCCGACTTGACATCCGTCTCAAACGGCACGAAACAAGCTTTTTTCGGATACGGCAGGCAGTCGAAACGCTCCAGCACGGCGCGGCTTGACGTGTGCATCGTCACAAGCACGTTGTCCCAGTTGATTTTGTCTTTGCGTGCGTTCCAAGCCTCCAGCGCGTCGGCGTCGCTCTTGTAACTGTTCATGAACCACTGCGTGCCGTCGAGCCAAAAGACGGGGAAGTTGATGCCGAAGTCCGCGTTGTACTCCGTGCGCTCAAAGTGCAGATCTTTTTTGAGGTGCCAGCGCGCTTCGGGCAGGAAGTTGATGAAGTTTTCTTCCGAAGTGTACATGCCGACGGTCGGCGACAGCACGGGCAACCCGAAACGGTGATAAGCAAGTCCCGCCCACCAGCCGTCCGACAGAATCGACAGCTTCGAGTTGCGCAATTCTTTGTAACGTGCGGGCGTGAAACCGGGTATGCAGACCGTGCGGTCGAGGACGACTTTGTCCGTGTCGATACCGAGTTCGTCCGCTTCGGCAATAATCGGCGCAAGGTCGACGTTGTGACCGGTGACCAAAATCAAGTCGTAGTCGAGCGCGGCGACTTCGCTTTTGTCGATTGTGTTGAGCTGATTGATCGGCGTGGGAATTGATTCGACGACGCCGAGGATGTTGACGCGGTCGAGTGCGTTCAAAACTGCAAACGCGGGCTTGAGCAGACTTTCGCCGTGCGCTTTGTTCTGCGTGCGAACCGTGTCGTACTGCACCCAAATTACAATGTTCATGATATTGCCTCCTTGGATAGTGGTTAGTTGACAGTGACCAGTGGCTAGTGATTAGCGAATTTTTCTAAGCACTAACCACCGACCACTAACCACTTCATTTGCGCTTGTCGTTCCAGTCCGCGATATTCGTTTGGCGGGCGCGAGCGATTGCCAGAGAATTATTCGGCACGTCCTTGGTTATCGTGGAACCTGCGCCGATATATGCGCCGTCGCCGACGGTGACGGGTGCTACCAAATTCGTGTTGCAACCGATAAAGACGTTGTCGCCGACCTTCGTGCGGAATTTTTTCTTGCCGTCGTAGTTGCACGTGACGGTACCGCAACCGACGTTGACGTGTTTGCCCATGTCGGTATCGCCGATATATTGCAGGTGCGGAAGTTTGGTTTCTTCGCCGATAGTGGAATTTTTGATTTCGACGAAGTTGCCGATTTTGACGTTCTGCCCGATTTTCGAGCCGGGACGAATGTGCACGTAAGGTCCAAGCGTGACGCCGTCGGCAATTTCCGCCTCGTGGCAGTAGCTGAATTGCGCGGTGACTTTGTTGCCGACCTTCATGTTGGTAAAGCGCACGTTTGGCCCGATGTCGCAGTCCGCGCCGATTGTCGTGTTGCCTTCAAGGTACGTGTTCGGGTGAATTATCGTGTCTTGCCCGATTTCAACGTCGCAGTCAATAAAAGTCGTGCCGGGGTCGACAATCGTCACGCCCGAATTCATCAACGCGTGAAGTTTCTTGCGATGAATAATTTGATCTGCGGCGGCAAGTTGAATTCGCGTGTTTATGCCGAGCGTTTCGTCGCAATATTCGGCGGTGTAGATTGCAACTTTTTCGTGTTCGGCTTTGAGAATCGTCAACACGTCGGGCAAGTAATATTCGCCTTGAGCGTTGTCGTTTTTGACTTTGTCGAGCGCGGCGAAAAGTTTGCGAATGTCGGCGCAGTAGACGCCCGCATTGACTTCGCGAATTTGCTTTTCGATGGCGTTGGCGTCTTTGTCCTCGACGATTTTTTTAAACGTGCCGTCGTCTTCGCGAATGACGCGCCCGTAACCCGTGGCGTCGGGCATTTCGGCAGTCAAAACCGTCACCGCGCAGTTTGATTCTTCGTGTGCGGCGATAAATTTTTTGAGCAAGTCGGAAGTCAAAAGCGGCGTGTCACCGCACAAAATCAAAAGCGTGCCCGTCGAGTTGGCGAAGTTTTCTTTGGCGCACAGGACAGCGTGACCCGTGCCGAGTTGTTCAATCTGCATGACGAATTCGACGCCCGAAATTTCGTTTTCGACCATTTCGGCACCCGCGCCGATAACGACGACTTCGCGCACGGAGCCGGCACGTTTGGCGGCGTCGATTACGTGTCGGAGCATTGGTTTGCCGCCGATTTTGTGTAAAACTTTTGGCAGCTTGCTTTTCATGCGCGTGCCTTTGCCCGCCGCCAGAATCAAAGTTTCAAGCATAAAAAAGCCTCCTTTGTCAGTGGTTAGTGGTCAGTGGTTAGTGGTTAGTGGTCAGTGGTCAGTGGTCAGTGGTTAGAGTTTGTTCGCTGTCCACTTCCAACAGGCAATCACTTCTTTTGAGTAAGTATTGTGTTCAACTTTGAAATAAGTCCGCTCAAAATTTTGTACGTCTCAATGCAAAGAGCCACGGCACGTTCAGCTTCGGCTCCCGAAAGATATTTCAAGCGGACACAAATCTGAAGTTGAGTTTTTAACTCATTGATTGAGCCGCGTGCGACAGACAAAAAATAAATAAATTCTCGCGTAGAATTTCTGCCTTGACCTTCGGCAATGTTTGACGGAATTGACACGGCAGCGCGGCGCATTTGGTCGGACAAAGCGTAAGTTTCTTCGCGTGGTAAAAACTTGACAATGCTATAGACTTCAGTTGTCAAGTCCATTGCTCTTTGCCAAGCAGCCAAATCTTCGTAACTTTTTACGGGCATAAAAATCTCCCTTACACTAACCACCAGCCACTAGCCACTAACCACTTTCCCGCGCATGGCTTTGAGCAAAGTTTCTTCGGCGCGTTCCATGTGACGATCTGCGGCGTCGCGTGCGGCTTCAACGTCACCTGCGGCGATTGCTTCGACCATTGCGCGGTGTTCTTCAAGCGTCTCCTGCAGTCGGCCGGGATATGACATTGACAGCGTGCGAAAACGTGCAAGTTGTTCTTTCAAGTTGCCGATTATCGCAACGAGCCGTTCGTTGCGGCTGACGCGGTAAAGCAGTCCGTGAAATTCAATGTCCGTCTCGACGATTTTGTCCATATCGCGAATTTTGATGTGACCTTCGATTTCGGTAAGCAGGGCGCGAAGTTTTTCAAGTTCGTCGGGTTCAATGCGACGCGCCGCCAGACCCGTCGACAATGATTCAAGTGCCGAGCGAATCTCAAAAATTTCTTTGATGTCGCTGACCGACACGCTTGAAACGTACGTGCCGCGCCTGGGCATCATGATAACGTAGCCTTCCTGTTCAAGTTTGCGA
>JAFVBP010000051.1 GCA_017479925.1 Selenomonadaceae bacterium
GAGTTAGGTGTCCGCAATTAAAAACCGCCTCCGAAGTCGGAAGCGGTAATTTTTTTGCGTCAATGTGTTGTCTGTCGTCAACGGCGATTTCGTCAACGTGCTAACAACTAACCACTAAACACTAGCCACTAATTGCAGTCCGTGCCCGTCAACATTTCGAGTTCTTCGGGCGTGACGGTCGTCTCGGAAATTTTTTTGATTCGGTCGTCTTTGGGACGTGTGACGCGTTTTTTTCGCACGGAAACTTTTCGACGCGGCGGTACTTTGTCGACAACTTCAGCGTCGCCAACGTCAACTTCGTCAACCTGCGCGGGCGTTTCTTCGACGGGCTGAATCGGCGGCTCAAGCGGCGCGGGTTCGTCGTCGTCCGTCAACAGCTTTTCGAAGGCTTCGTCGGCAGTTTCAACCGCGAAAATGTTCAAGCCCAGGTGACCGTGCGGAATGTCTTTAGCGTTTTCTTTCGGGATAATCAACGTTTTGATGCCCGCCTGTTTCGCGCCGTAAGCTTTCTCGAAGACGCCGCCGACGGGTCGAACTTTGCCTTGCAGTGAAATTTCGCCCGTGACAGCCGCGTCTTGACGAATTTTTTTGCCCGTGACCGCGCTTACAAGAGCCGTCAAAATCGCCGTGCCCGCGCTTGGACCGTCGATATTGCCGCCGCCGATAACGTTAATGTGCACGTCGAAATCGTGAATGTCTTTGCCCGTCGTCGCCCGCAGGACACTCGCCGCGTTGAACACGGAATCTTTCGCCATGGAGCCGGCGGTCTCGTTGAAACGAATCGTGCCTTTGCCTTTTTCGGCGGGGAAAACGACAGCTTCAATCTCGATGACGGAGCCGACGAATCCGCTGACGCCCAATCCGAAAATATGCCCGACGGTTGCGCGACTTGAGGCTTTTTTGGTGACGAATTGGTACAGGCGGCTGACCTGCGCGACTTCGTAAATGTCCTGCTTGGTGATTTTAATAGGGCGGTTGACGTTCAAAGTCTGCATTTCGTCGCGTTCCAAAGCCAAACTGTACGCGTCCGCCAAAATGTTAATTGCCTTGCGACCTTCGATTGTGTATTCGCTGATTGTGTCGGCAATTTCGTCGTCAAGCTTGACGTTGAGCTTTTGAGCGGCGTTTTTGACAATTTCGACGATGTGCGCGGGCGTCAACGGCTCGAAGTAAATTTCCGCACAACGTGAACGCAACGCGGGATTAATCGACGTGGCGTCGCGGGTCGTCGCACCAATCAACACGAAGTCGGCGGGCGCACCTTTCTCGAACAGCATTTTGACGTAAGGCGGAACGCGTTCGTCGGTCGGGTCGTAATAACTCGACTCGAAGAAAACGCGCTTGTCTTCCAAAACTTTGAGCAACTTGTTCTGCAACATTAAATCCATTTCGCCGATTTCGTCGATGAACAAAATTCCGCCGTGTGCGTCCGTGACGAGTCCCGGCTTCGGTTCGGGCACGCCGCTTTCGGCAAGTTGACGTTGTGCGCCTTGATAAATCGGGTCGTGCACGGAGCCGAGTAGCGGATTCGTCACGTCACGCGGATCCCAACGCAACGTTGTTCCGTCCGTTTCGACGAACGGCGCGGATTTTTTGAACGGGCTTAACGCTGTCCCGCGCACGGCTTCAAGCACAAGTCTTGCCGCAGTCGTTTTGCCGACACCCGGCGGACCGTACAAAATCAAATGTTGCGGATACGGCGACGCCAATTTTGAGCGCAGTGACTTGACTGCACGCTCTTGACCGACAATTTCGTCGAGCGACTGCGGGCGCAAAAGTTCCATGACCGATTGCGTCAAGTGAATTTCGTCGAGTTCCTGCAATTCGACGCGTTTTTTCACGTCGTGCGGCGATTCGGCGTCGGGCTTCTCTTCCTTGAGAATTTGCATGCGAATATCTTTGACGTACTCTTGATGCTCCTTTTCGAGCTTCTCGTTGATTTTGCGTTCGATTTTGTCTTCGACTTGACGGCGCGCCATGATGTCGGCGATTCGTTCGGATAGCGCGACGATTTGAGCTTGCAATTCCGAGCGACGCGGCGGCGGCGACAGTGTCGGATTTTCTTCGATGATTCGGCGCAACGCAAGAATTCTTTCGGCGGGGTCGGGCGAACGCATGTAACGCAGCGCGTCCATTTTGCCCGCCTGCAAAACCAATCGATCGGAACCCATCACGTCGACCAAAATCGCGTACAGCGCGGAAATTTCGCGTTCGATGTCGGATTCTTGATGCGGCGGTTGCTTGGAATTGTCGTCGCCGCCGACTGCTTTTTTGATGTCGCCAAAAAATTTTTTAAACACAGTTCACACCTTTCTAAGTGACAAGTGATAAGGGACACGGGACAAGTTCAGGCCGTGACGATTTCGACCTTGATTTTCGTCGTGACTTCGGGCTGAAGTTTGACAACGCTTCGTAAGTGCCCGTCACGTCGACCAAAATCGCGTACGGCGCGGAAATTTCGCGTTCAATGTCGGATTTTTGACGCGACCGTCAATCAAGCCGTAACGATTTCGACTTTGATTTTCGTCGTAACTTCGGGGTGAAGTTTAACGACGGCTTCGTAAGTGCCCGCGCCCGTCACGTCGCCTTGAATTGCGATTTTGCGCTTGTCGACGTTAAGCCCGTGATTTTCCTTGAGTGCTTTGGCAACGTCGCCACCGCCGACCGAGCCGAAAAGTTTGCCGTCCTTGCCGACTTTGACGGGAATTCGCACGGAAATTTTTTCGAGTTGCGCGCCCAAAAGTTTGGCTTCGTCCGCCTCTTGACGGAGCTTGCGAGCTTTGTTTTCGGCTTTGACTTTGGCAGTGTTCAAGTTCGCGGCGTTGGCCTCGACGGCAAGTTTCCGCGGCAAAAGATAGTTGCGACCGTAGCCGTCGGAAACTTCGACGACATCGCCTTTCGCGCCGACTTTTTTAACGTCTTCCTGCAAGATAACTTTCATGTTGAATTGACCTCCGGTATCGTGAAAATTTTCCGCGCAAGTCTATCAAAATTCGTGCGGCTTGTAAATCTTCGCCCGAAATGAAAAAAACCGCTCCCGAAGGAACGGCGTGCAGTTTCAAAAATCTTTCACGAAATGTCGTCGCTGTCGAGACCGACAAACGCGGCAAGAGCCAAACCTGCGGCTATTGTGCCGACAGTTTTTTTGTTGTTGCTTATCGCGTCGTAGGCTTTGTAAGCGAGATACGGCAAAGTAAGACCCGTTGCGTGCAGGAAAAACCATTTCGCGCCCATGCCGATAAGTTTTTCGCCGTCGTTGTCCGATTCGACGGGCACAACTTGGCGATTTTGATATCGGTCGCGCAGTGCCCTGATTTCGGCTTTGCTCAGGAAGTACGGCTGTTGCCCGCGCATAACTTTTTGTGCCGCGTTGAGCATTTCTTCGCTGTAAGTATCTTCGTCGCCGTTCAAAATCGCGATGCAGGCTTCGCGAGTGATTTTGCCGTTGTCTTCGAGATTTTTGGCGACGGTTGCAATGTTGTAGTCCATTTTCATACGTCCTTTCAGAACAAGTCGATGATGTTGTCGATTATCGAGTCGGGAATTGCTGCCTCGTCGACAATTTCAGCCGCAACGATACCCGTAATCGTCGAAACGCCGACCGCCGCAAGCGCAACGGGGATTTTGCCTTGACGACAAGCTTTGAACGCTTTTTTGGCAATTTCCTTGGCAACGTCCGAATTTTCGCTGAGATAATCGGTCACGTCTTGAGTTCGCATTGTAAACACGCTCCTTTCCACGGTTTAATGATAATTCGAGAAGATGACGGCAAGCAGAATCAAAGCACCCACGACCAAAGCGTAAATCCAAACCGCCGCTTTATCGCTCATACCTTTATCGTCGGCTTTTTGCGCATCTGACTTGGTTTCGTTGTTGCCGAAAATCATGCACAGGGCTACCAAAACGACGAACGCGATAATTTCCTCGTTGCCAAGCACGAAGTCATCTGAGAAGATGGCGACAAGCATAATCAGATCAACCACAACCAAAGCGCAAATCCAACCCGCAGCTTCCGTGCCGGCTTTTTCCGCTTCTGCCTTGGTTTCGTTACTGCCGAACATCATGCACAGGGCTATCAAAACGATGAACGCGACTATTCCGCCGTTAATGAGCACGAGTTTAAACACGAATTATCGCCTTCTTCCGTCGGTGAAAAAGTAAACTTTTTTGGTCAGGCGATAAATTTTCGTCGAAACGCTTGCAATGTGAAATTCACCTTGATATAATGCGCGCAGTTAAGTTGGAAATCAAAGTTTACTTTAATAACCGAAAAACTCCCGTCGAC